>CAVCAW010000113.1:0-5945 GCA_963600315.1 Bacteroidaceae bacterium
GCCTCACGCCGCCTGGCCGAGTTTTCCTATCTGTATGCTGACAGAAACCGACAGAAACTCAACAAAATGGAAGGATGGGAAACACTTGCCACATATCTAAAAAGGCAAGACTTGGTAAACAAATTTGCAACGTATGCGGAGAAAAAAGGGCAAAAGCGCAGAAACCTCTTAATTAAGAAATCTCATAAGAGATTGGATTCTGCCCTGACAGGAAACGTAATAAACTACATCTTTGGGGACAAAGCATCAGCTCTATACCAATGTAATAACGACAACAGCATTAAAGAGGCTCTTCGCTTGATAGACAAACACCAAACATTCCCGCAAAAAGCCGAATACACCAAGGCCAGTCCAAAAGAGTCTTGGCCTAAGGGGCAGGTAGCCACATCTTCTCATAAGCAAACGAGAAAGTAAAAAAACAATAGAGGAAATCAGATATTCCACAAAAATGGATTATCTTTGCACATGCGAAGAAAAAACAATTACAGAAAACAAACACAACGAATATATGACTTCAGACAAAACAACTCAGGAAACACAAAACAATGGAGCTCAAAACATTAAAGCTCGCATCAAGAAAAATCCTATCATGAGTGCAATTACTGGTGCTATCATCTTGATTGCCATTATAGTGATAGGCACATTCGCATATAAAAGTTACATAACGGACAGCAACAACGAGGCTGCCACGAAACTAGCAAAGGGACAGGACTATTTTCAGAATGGCCAGTTTGACCAAGCACTCAATGGTGACAATGCTGGATATCCTGGCTTTGTAAAGATTGCAGCTCAATACAGCAGCACTGAGACAGGAAACCTAGCCAACCTCTATGCAGGTTTGTCTTATTATCATAAAGGTGACTACGACAAGGCCATAAAGTACCTTGAGAGTTTCGACGCACAAGACGATCAGTTTATCTCAAACAATGGCATAGCAGCTTTGGGAAATTGTTACGCAAAAAAAGGCAACTACGACAAAGCTATCGAGTTACTGAAAAAAGCCGCAAAAAATGCCGACAATTCGGTTGTCAGTCCTTCTTGCTTAGTCCAAGCTGGAGAATTGCTTGAGAAACAAAACAAGAAAGCGGAAGCTCTCGAGCTCTACAATGAGGTAAAAAGCAAATATCCTAGCAGCACAGAGGCACAAGGCATAGATAAATTTATACAACAAGTATCCGAATAAGAAATTGGCCTACGCACATTGTCGTTGGCAACCAATATCAACTGGGGAGCAAAACACAGGGAAAAGATGTGGTTGCTCCCCTTTAATTTTTCAAGAAAGAACATGTCAGCAACAACAGACAATTTGTCAATACAGAATGTACCATCAGCCTCTGGCATGAGGGTGGGTATCGTTGTATGCGAATGGAACTCGCAAATCACGCAACCCTTGCTAAATGGCGCAACCGACACATTAAAGAAGTATGGAGTAAAGCCGGAGCACATAGTAGTAAAAACAGTTCCTGGCAGTTTTGAACTCATATACGGAGCCAATGTCATGGCAAAAAGCGGTCTTGTGGATGGAATTATAGCAATCGGTTGTATCGTAAGAGGCGAAACACCCCATTTTGACTTTATCTCACAAGGTTGCACAAATGGTTTGGCATACCTCAATGCCACAAGCAATATTCCTATTGTTTTTGGTGTGCTCACGACCAACAATTTTGACCAAGCATTTGACCGCACTGGCGGCAAACTCGGAAATAAAGGAGAAGAATACGCTCTCACGGCAATACGCATGATAGATTACGCACGCAGCTACGAACGCTAACACTCAACAAATAAACAACAACAAAATGAAAAAGATTTTTTTATCGCTATTAACTCTTGCTGTAGCAACTATTGCCCAAGCGGCAGGTGATACGGACAAGATTGAAAGCGTAGTTTCGCCAAACGGCAAGCTGAAAGTTGAGGTTTCTTTTGGAACCGAACTTAAGTACACCGTATTGGACGAGGGAACAATTCTCCTGAAAGATTCACGCATTGGACTGACCGTTAAAAATGGTCCAAAGGTCGGACAAAACCCAAAGCTCAAGAAGAAAAGTCTGACAACTATCAACGAGAAAGTCCCCTCCCCTTTTTATCGCGAACCAAGCGTCGAGAACAATTGCAACGAACTAAAACTAACAATGGCCGATGGTTTCGTGCTCACGTTTCGTGCCTATGACACAGGTGTTGCATACCGGCTTAGTTCTACGTTGAAAACCCCATCAGAACTCTTCATTGAGAATGAGATTGCAGAATTCAATTTTCCTGAAGACTACACAGCATGGATTCCATACACCAACGAACAGCATAATCGCTGGGGAACATCGTTTGAAAACATCTACAAGAACTCTAAACTTTCTGAGGCAGAACCAAATCGTTTGGCTTTCACCCCACTCGCTGTTGACTGCAAAAGCGCAAAGGTAAGCATCATGGAAAGTGACCTTGAGTCATACCCAGGAATGTTTCTAAAAGCAAGTGCTAAACGATTAGAGGCAGAATTTGCTCCATATCCCAAGAACCATAAATTTGTCGACGCACGCAAAAAGCTTGTAGTAACCGACAGAGAAGATTATATTGCTAAGGTTAAACCGACACGCAACTTTCCTTGGCGAGTCATTGTCATCACTCATAAGGATGCAGAGATGGCGCAAAACAATCTAGTGTATGCGCTCGCTTCGCCAAACAGAATCGGTGACACAAAATGGATCAAACCAGGCAAGTTAACATGGGATTGGTGGAATGCCCTTACCCTCACAGGAGTAGATTTTAAACCAGGTGTAAACACCGAGACCTATAAGTACTACATAGACTTTGCTGCAAAACATGAGATTGAGTATATAGCACTCGACGAAGGTTGGTACTATGGCAGAAAGAATAACAATGACGACAATGAGAGAGTTGACATACTCACTACAGTGAAGGATATAGACCTCCCGGAAATTGTAAAATATGGTAAAAGCAAGAAAGTCGGCGTCGTACTTTGGATAGGCTTTAACGTCCTGAACGAACAATTAGAAGAAGCTTGTAAGAAGTATAGCCAGATGGGCATAAAGGGATTCAAGGTGGATTTCCTCGACCGCAATGACCAGACTGCGGTGGAGCAAGTGTACAAAATTGCTGAGACTTGTGCAAAATACAACATCTTCCTTGATCTACACGGAATGTATGCCCCTACAGGCTACAACCGCACCTTCCCAAATATCTTGAACGTAGAAGGCATCTGGGGACTTGAGCAAGCAAAATGGGGGTCCAACAAGGATGATATGCCGACCTACTGCGTGACATTCCCCTACCTGCGCATGATGCCAGGTTATGTGGACTACACACCTGGCGGCATGCGCAATACGACCAAGAATCATTTCTCCGGCGACTACTACTGGCCGCAGACACAGGGAACGCGCTGCCATCAGATAGGCATGTACATTGTCTACGACTCTCCTCTTACAATGATGGCAGACTCGCCATCCGCTTATGAGAAAGAGGAAGAATGTGCAAGTTTCATTGCCTCAATTCCGAATCAGTATGAAAAGACAATCGTGCTTGACGGAGAAATCGGCAAATATATAGTTACAGCTCGTAAAGTAGCCGGTAAACATTGGTGGATAGGCGGTATTAACAATTGGGACGAGCGCGATATAGAAATAGACATTTCCAAGTTGTTTGAACCCGGAGACCGCGACACTTACTTCGTGACAACGATCTACCAAGACGGTGACATGGCCAACAGAGTTGCTACAGACTATAAAGTTATAGAAGGTCGAAGAGTTGACAAGAACTCCAAGATAAAAATACATATGGCTAAAGGCGGTGGCTTCGCAATAAAACTTCATCGTATTGTGACATAACCAACAAGCAACAATAATTAATAAAAAAACGGATATTCCCGAAATTCAATGGGGATATCCGTTTTGATATATTAAACGACAAATTATCTTTACTGCCAATTTGAAATAAGCAATATTATTCATAACTTTGTATAAGTTATTTGTATTTTATTGAGCCACAGAGCATCGATGATACAAGGAGAGTGAATACAACTTTTCCTCTCCTATATAGACATCAAGACCTTAACGGTTTAAGACGCACTCGCATGATTCTTAAAAACATATCGCTGATAAACTTCAAAAACATTGAGCAAGCTGATTTAGATTTGTCTCCCAAACTCAATTGTTTTGTCGGAAACAATGGCATGGGTAAAACCAACATTCTAGATGCTGTATACTACCTCTCGTTTTGCCGAAGTGTGTTTTCGCAGACAAATACACATGTCATAAGGCATGGACAAGACACGATGGTTTTACAAGGGATTTACGAGACGCAAGAAAAAACGACTCTGAACATTTATTGTGGAGTAAAAAATGGTCACAGAAAAACATTCCGAAAAAACGGGAAAGAATACAAAAAAATCTCTGAGCATATCGGTTTACTCCCTCTCGTTATAATTTCACCAGACGATAGTGAATTCATATGCGGAACTAGCGAGTACCGCCGCAAATTCATGGACATTACAATATCACAATATTCGCCATTATATCTTAATCAGCTAATAAAATACAATCAAATACTGCAGCAACGCAACGCTCTATTGAAATCTGACGTAATACCTGACGAAACGATATTAAGCGCATACGACAGCATGATGTCAGAGTGCGCTAAAGAGATCTACAGTGAGAGAAAAGCATTCACATCAAAAATAATCTCACAATTCAAAGATATTTATCGACAACTTGGCGAAGAAAACGAAGATGTGGGATTGACATACCGGTCTCACTTAGAAACCGAAGATCTTTTTACAACACTACAAGCCTCTCATCAAAAAGAGCACATAGTAGGCCATACACTATACGGCACACACAGAGATGATCTTGAGATGACTCTCAACGGACAGCCTTTGAGATATGAAGGTTCTCAAGGACAGACAAAAAGCTACCTCATCGCTTTGCGACTTTCACAATACCTATTCCTAAAAAACACTATAGGAAACAGAACACCACTACTATTACTTGATGACATCTTCGATAAACTTGATGCTACTAGAGTAGAAAAGATTATACATGTCGTGTCAAGCGAAAATTATGGTCAAATCTTTATCACGTCTACAAATCGTGATAATCTAGAGCAAGTTATCAAACAAGCATCTTGCGACTATCGTATCTTTGTTGTAGAAAACGGGAAATATGAAACGTGTTAAAACGAAACCTATCACCGACCTTATCCTGCCATTTTTGAGGCAGGAGGGATTAGAAACTCCATTGTTGGAATACAGAATCACGCATAAGGGGTGGAATGAACTTGTAGGAGACGACGTAGCAATACACACAAAAAAAATATACATCTATAATCAAACATTATATATAGAGTGCGACAGCCCCATCGTAAGACACGAACTTTCACTAAGAAAGACTGAAATCATCTACAAACTAAACAAATACGTTGATGCCTACGTAATAAACCAGATTGTCATAAGGTAATTTATATAAAAATCACAGACATAGCGTATTTCACATAAAATCTTTTAGAATTAAACATTGCGCAAACAGTAATCTTTCAACAATATACACTTAGTCAAGTTCTGAAGAACGCAGCAGAAGAAAAATCTGGACAAAAAGAAGCCATACAAAGACAACAATTGTAGCTTGTTTGTTTTGCTAAATCTAAAATATTGATTAACTTTGCATCGCATAACGCAGAAGGGTGTTTTCCAGAGTGGCCAAATGGGGCAGACTGTAAATCTGCTGTCTTTCGACTTCGGTGGTTCGAATCCATCAGCACCCACAAACAAAAAGAGTCTGCGAATTCACGGACTCTTTTTGTTTATGAACACAATTTTTCTTTACTTTTCGGTATATAGCAACAAATAAAACGGGTCACCCGACAAACCAGGGGGAATTAAGCATATAACTTAGTAAGTCTGAAAAGGAAGAACTTGATGTCAACGACTCCTCTCAGAACAGTCC
>CAVCAW010000114.1:0-5879 GCA_963600315.1 Bacteroidaceae bacterium
GCATTCGATCTGCGAGATAGCGACGAGCAACATTGCACGCAAGACTTTTATAGGCAACCTCTACAAGCAGGTCAAAGACCCGAACCTCATCTCTTCAATGTCGGGACACGTGGAAGGAAGCAAAGCATTCGCTCGTTACCGCACCATTGATGACGACATGAAGAAGGAACTCGTCAACCTCATCAGATAGAAGGATAATCAGAGAATATTCTCACCAATTACAAACGACAAAACAGAAAGGAACAATATGGATTTAATGTCAATGCTACAGTCGGGTTCTCGCTTCCGCATCGAGGTGGATAGCGAAGACCTGTTGAAGTTCGCCGATGCGCTCATTATCAAGTCGGCTGAACAACGAGAAATGGAACTCCTGGCGCAGAAACAGAGTGAACGTGAAGAGGAATGGCTTACCACAGAACAGGTATGCAAGGTGTGTCACTGTTGTCAGTCTACCATTTGGGCATGGGAGAAACGTGGCTATCTAATCCCTGTCAAGATAGGCGGACGCAAGCGTTTCGCAGCAGCCGACATACGCAAGTTGTTGGAGCGCCCCGAAGCAAACGGTATCAAGCCACAACGGGTAAAAGCCATGCAGAAGGAAATGAACAGTCTGGATGAACGGAGCAAGTCTCCGCATCCTGACATCAAATAATAATCATCATCTTTTTAATCGTAAAACAATCAATTTATGTCGAACATTTTTGAACAGAACAAGGAGCAGGAAGTCAAGGACTCCGCTGCTCAGGAGACAACCAGTCAGCAAGAAGCAAAGAACAAGCGCAAGCCACAGCAGCAAATTATCCGCGAGTTTCTTGAATCTCTTGGACCTTATGAGGCAGATGCCATCCGCGTGGTCATCACTGCAAGTAGCAAGCCTATGGGAATCGACTCGCTCACTCCCGATGACAAAGGTCACATCAACCGCTATCTCAACTGCGGACTGAAGAAGGACGATGCGCAGGGCAACCGTATTCTTGCTTACCGCCACAAGCGTGCACTCGACCTGTCGGAGAAGATAACCCGTTATATTGACAAGAGTCAGTTGCCTGCTGCATACAACACTCTGACGATGCTCGCCATCAATGACGCAGATGTCAATGCAGCTCGCACCGGGTTGTAATCTGTTAGTTCCCCGTTTGTAATTTCATTTGCAGCAACGTTGCATTTGCCGTGGCGAGGCTTTGTCAATCCGTTTGCCAATCCCTTGTCGTGGCTTATGCAACGGCTTTGTCAGCACAGTTGTAAGGGCGATGCATCACTCTAGTTAGGAACTAGAAAGATGTCTCTCAGCGGCCAGCCGGTTTTCTTTTTTGGCGGCACATTGTCATTCTGGCGATGCCATCAAGCCAAAGAGCCGACCTTAGCGCCGTTTGTAGCCTTCCGACATTCCTTTTTCCCTTCGTTCAGTACCGTTGGTCACATCCATATGATGATGCCTATCGGCACGAAAAATGGCACTTTGCCAGTCTTTTTCGGTGAATTTAGGGGAGATTTTTAGGGTGTCTGGAGCAAGTATAGGTTTTTCGTCCCTCAAAACCGCGGCTCAAAAAGCCGGAGTTGCCAGTCACTAACGTACAGTCAACTGTCTATGAACTCCCAGACACCCACCAAACCATCAAACCGCCCTTCGCCAGTCAAGAACAAGGGCGGTCGCCCCAGGAAGCCGCAGGACGAGTGCCGCAAGTGCATCGTCAAGGTGGCTTTTGACCGTGAGAACTATGCCAAGCTGTGCATGCTCCGTGACCAGCAGGGCAAATCACTCTCACAGATTGTCTACGACTTTGCCGTGAACGGCTGCATCAAGGAAGCGTTGCCGCAGGACGTGGCACGCTACATCCGTGCACTCGCGGGTATGGCGAATAATCTCAACCAACTTGCACACGAGGCGCACATCGTCGGTTACAACGAAGTGCACCAGCGCAACAAAGGGCTTGCACTTGAAATCGACAGGCTTTTGCAAGCGCTTGACAAGATGATGACATAGTATCTACAAACGCACGTACGTGTCTTGGCCGTCTCACGTACGTTCATTGCCCATCGCACGTACGTGCATCAAACATCACACGTACGTGCATCGCTTCGCACCTCCCATTTTACAACGACAAAACATTCTCACGACAATGATAGCAAAACTCAGCAAGGGCGTAGGCTTCGGCGGACTCGTCAACTATGCCAACAACATCAAGCAGAAGGATACGAACATCATCGCATCCAATGGTGTCAGTCTTACCGACAACAAGACTATCGCATCGTGTTTCCGACTGCAAGCCAAAGGCAATCCCAAGGTGAAACAATACGTCGGGCATCTCATGCTCAGTTTCTCGCCCAAAGATACGCCGAGACTGACGGATGACTTTGTGGAGAAGGTTGCCAAGGACTATCTCCACCGCATGGCACTCGACAATACGCAGTACGTCATCTTCCGTCACCACGACCAACCGCACGGTCATGTGCATATCGTCTACAACCGGGTTGACAACGACGGCAAACTTGTCGCCAACGATACCAATTTCCGAATGTCGGTGGCAGTCACCAAGGCGATTACCCGTGAGTACGGTTTGACGTTCGGCAAGGGCAAACGTGATGTCAGGCGTGAGCGACTTCGGGGCAAGGATGCCACAAAATACCGCATCTACGACATTGCGCATAAGGAGTTACAGAGCGGTCAGCATCGTGATGTCAAGTCGCTTGCATCCGCTCTTGCTCGTCAAGGCATTGCGTTGTCAACTGTCAGTGATGCCCATGGCAAGGATATCGGTTTCACCTTCACCATGAATGGAGTATCGTTTGCCGGAAGCAAGATTGACCGTGAACTTTCGTTTGCCAACGTCATGCAAGTGCTGGAACCTGCCGAACACATTGCCGATGTCATTACCGACCTCGCCGTGCAGCCCGACGTTGTTCCTGCTATGGGTGGCGGAGGCGGAAGTACAAGCGACCTCAAATGGAATGACGATGATAAGGAACGTCGCAGACCGCAGACAACAGATTATGTACCAACAAGAAAACCAAGAAGATGACAAAGCAGAAACGACTCAAAGACATTATGGTGGAGAAGCCACCGCTGCAACAGGCTACGCAACAAGACGATGCCGCTATCGTTGCCGAGAAAAAGCAGTTGGAAGAACTGCGTCAGGAAATCGCCAACAAGAAAGCCGAACTTGCCGATACGAAGAAGCAGTTGGGTGAAACGCTTGATGCGGTCCGCACAGCCAAATCAAATCTTGAAGACACCAAGAAGCTGCTGGAAGAAACGTTCAACAAGGTTAAGACGATTACGGAGACGATGCAGAAAATCATCAAGGATTCCTGCAAAATGGAACTGACCTTCAAAATCAATGACGAATCAAGGAAAGAAATCCAAAAGTACGAGAAGAAAGCTACCACCGACTTCAAGAAACCATCTCAACACCTTCATCACAAAAGTCAAGAAGGTGAAAGGTCAAGACCAAGTGTTGCTGACGGAAGACACATTCTATACGTTGGTGTTCCTGCTCGTATGGTTCGCGCCACTCGCCATGCTTAGCTTACTGATGAATATCCTATGGCTGCACTCCGAAAAGGTCTATTGGATTTTCTTCCTGTACACCGTCCTTTGTGCATTATACATCGGCATCATGTGGTATCTGCGTTACAGGCGCAACCACAATGACAGGAACAGGTGAAACAAAGTGAAACCGCCAAACCTTAGGCTGATGCTTAAAGTTTGGCGGTATTGAATGTCAATAACCGGGGTTTTGAGTAACGCTTGTGTTATAATTCAGCTCTGAGGACGGTATAGGCAAAATATTCATGTACTCTGGTATGTTAGTGTAATCTTGTACTTTTCCCAGTCTACGTAATGCGGTAAAAGTTCCGTATTTGCCAGTTCTTTCATGCCATGCTTTATGGTTGTCTATACCAGAAGCTTCTTCTTTTAAGCAGTCAATATATGAACGCGTGTATATATCAATTTGGGTAATGCCTTGAGTAACATCTTCAGGCAACAGAAAAATGTCTTCTGACGGAATACTTTGCAATATGTTTTTTGCTTCATCCTTTTTGCCCATTGCCATAAGTATTTCAGCTTTGAGGATACTGATGAACTCGTCGCTTACGTAGTAATTGGTATTTTCTGTATGCTCTTTAGCATCGCACTTTTCTGCCTTGTCAAGTAATTCAAGACAAAAGTTGTATATGGTCTTGGCATCGGATTGTGGAATCGAAGTCATTTCCTCATATGATGTTGTGTTTACAAGAGGTATCCTATTCCATGACATTGCCATATTGTAAAGGATAAATGCTCTTAATGCATACACATCTCTCAAATAAGTTCCAGTAGAAAAAGGAAAATCTTTGCTTTCCAATGCGTTTATGAGAGTAATCGCATAGCTATTACACTTATAACCAGAAAACCAAGCATTGTAAACGGTAGAATTGCTTGAATTGATTTGCTGATTATTCAAGCGTAGATTATCCAATTCATTTTGTTCGCTAATGTATGTTCGGGTATAGTAATAAACACCACTAACAGCAGCTTTTACATTATCCTCTCCATTGTAGAATGTTTCCGATGAGGTTGAATCCGTAGGGGTTAAATCTAAAAATGAATCATTGTCATCAATAATGCCATCCCCATTGAAATCTATGTATTGTGAAAAGTCATCTATTGTGATATTACTTCCTTTTTCCTTGTAGAAGGTCTCCATGCGCTCTTTTATAGTCTTCGGATTACAGTTTTTCTGACCTTCTTTTATCTTTTCTCTTAACGAAGCATCGTCTATTGTACCATCTTTTTCAAGGTCTGTAGAGAACTTGGAAATGAATTCTGTAAATTCCGCTTCGCTCTTATCGTAAAGCAAAATAGAGGATATAGCCAGTAATATTCCAGCATCTTTACTATTATCTGCGAGCGATATCTTTTCCGGTGTATCCATTTGCTTTGTAATGGCAAACACATTCAGCAACTCTTTATCCGCTTGTGCCTTGGCTGCATCGAAAGCCATTCCGCCTTTTACAAGGTTCTTTACACGAGCATACTCCAAATGTGTAAGGAGATTTACATTCAGTTTGTTTGTGCCACTTGTGTTAGCGATTGCTCTAAGTGATATTTGAGAAGATGATAATTTTCCAGTACACTCGTTATAGAAATAGCCGCTCGTTTTCAAATCAACCAAGCCACTGCTTAAATTCAATGTTTGTCCAAAATCGAAGTCACCTAAATCACTTGTCGTATTTGTCGTGAATGATTTTCCTGTTTGACTGAGATTCTTGTCCAAGTCGGAAAGCGTTACTTCTGAACCCTGCACAAAAGGACCTTTTTCGATATGTCCCAAAATTTGTTTGTTCTCAACGACTGTTGACTCGCCATTGTTCGTTTCACATGACGTTAATGCCAAGGTAGCTGCAATCAATGTATATAAGAAATGCTTCATAAGGGTAGTTGATTGACAATAATAAAAATACTTTGTTACTCTACAATAGTAAAACCAAATATTACAGCAGGCATACCAGCTATATTATAAACAAAGCCATATTCGCCAGGAGTCAGTTTCTCCTTTGGTGTTACCTTGAACACATTTTCCGCAACTTTTTCATAATCTACAGGAATCACACCTTCGTTGGTCTTGGTCTTGGTCATACTTGCAGAAAGCCACTGATAAGTTCGTTTATCTGATTCTGCCACAAGTGGAATGATAGCGAAGTTAGCGGGAGACTGCATAAACGTCGGATTGGCATAGGCATATAAGATTGCATCTTTAATCTTTACATCAGAAGAAGAACCATTATACACTAATTTTATCTTCTTCTTAAAGACCCCTTTCATCTCTGACCCCACTGTATTTACAGGATAAATCTGCTCAAGGTTAGAACCATTCTGATACCATACGGTATTTACA
>CAVCAW010000115.1:0-5783 GCA_963600315.1 Bacteroidaceae bacterium
ATTTCCATATAGACCGTTGATATTGCAATAAAACTTTCAATGTCAAGTTTCGGGGTCTAAAAGTATATAATTGCCAAAAAGAAAAGCCTTCGTCCTGCGAGAGGGTCGCAAGACAAAGGCTAAGTTAGGGATTAGGCGAAAAGCCTACATTGGTTCGTATTCGTCCAAATTATCTACAAGTTTACAAAGAGGCGTTCCGTCTATGCAAAAATGCTCCAAAACATCATTGCCATTAGCAAACTTCTGAACTGTCGCTGAAAAGGTTTCGTCTGACAACCATACACAATCTGTGTCTACCATAAAGAAATACGACTGACCTTTGTATTTAATCATCAAGTCATATCCTTGTACGGCAAAGTCATAGAACAAGCACTCCTGCGCCGGAGTTTTGTAACCATGATACAGACTGTCGTTGCTATTGGGCGGAAACTTTCCGTTAAAAGCAAAACCGCATATGTCGGTTCTTATGTAAGGGTCTTTTATCATAACTATTCAAATTATAGATTTTAGATCATCCAACATTTTCTTCATAGCAGCAGTCAGAGGTTGTGCATCACCGGGTCTACCATTGTGCCAAGGATGATAGTGTTCACCCAAACCTTTATGGTCTACTGTATGAATTTCAAAAACTTTCTTGCAGTCTCCATCATATTTCGAAATAGATTTAACTCCTCTTCCATCTTTGTTGAACATAACATAGACGGAATTCGGGGAGTGACTTTCTTCCGGGGCTTTATGATTAGACTTCGGATTCTTTAGTTCTATCACTTTCATGCCATTTGGCAAGACTGCGACAGTTTTCCATCTTCTTCCGATTTCGGTAGAAGTGCTTCCACTTGCTGCGCTACCGTTTGCTCCCATAAGACTGATGATTTAAGTTGGGATTCTCAAAATAGACACTTATGTCTGTTCTCTCGTCAGACATTCTATCGCCATAACGAATTATCTTTGTTGGATTTAGGGCAAGAACCACATTCTTGTATCCTTCCCTCCAAAGATATTTACTGAAGTCATGTCCGATAATCCCGGTACAATTGACCGCTACAATAGTGTTCTTCGCTCTACCTTCAAGACTGTATTCATAACTGTCTTTGAGCGACCATGTAATATTTTGGATTATTTTTACCCCTTGTTTTTGCAACCAAGATGCCAATGCGCGATTAAGCCAAGCGTGAGCTTGTCGTAATGCGTACGGCATATTGATATATTGGGACAAATCCGGTTCTATAACAGCTGCACATTTTTTCAAAAATGGCAAATACTTCTTCGGATTTCGGAAAATGCGAAGGAAGCGTCTGTCATCCGTAAAGAAATGAACTATGCAATCCGTTTTCTTTTTTGTGAATGCTTCATCGAACGCAACCATCTCATTTGGCAGTTCAAGGCTGGCATCCACTGGTTCCAGTACTGGCATTTGTTCCTTGCCCACTGTTGGCAAGGTGCTGAAAATATCAAGCATAAAATAGTCGAATAGACTTCTTGTTATGCATTCTTTCTTGTTGCGCTGTTTCTTACGCACTTTGGAACTATTCAAGGGTAATTCCTCCCCAAAAATGTCTTTCGCCATATAAAATATAATGGTAGACCATAATGTTAAATTATATTTTCAAGCGAACGATTTTATATAGGACGGAATGGACAATTCAAAGAAAATGCCTACCTTTGTAGCCTTAAACACCGCTTTCTTCCGTCCGAAGTGGTTGGAACTAAGGTCGCCAATCGTTCAAAGCAAGCCTTACTTTCCCATCCGTCCTGCCAGACCGATGGGATTTTCGTCCCTTCATCTGTTATTTGATCATTCCTCCAATCATATCTTTTTAATTGATTTTCCGGGTATCATTAGACTTAAACATATAGATGTTAGTCTCATGAGAAGCACGTCCCAAAACAATCCATTTATTTTTATTTATAGCCTTTGCCCATTTCGTGAAACGTGCTTGTATCACTCTTGGGTTTAATATAACACTTAGTTGTTTCTCCCATAAATCCTCGGATATGAGAGCATTGGCAGTCTAATCATTTTTTTCTTTATATATGTGTCACTTGTTCGCCATTCCACAGTTTGAGACGTTTCTTTATCTCATCTTTTGGAAGACGGTTGTTAATCGTTCTGAGTAATATCAACTTCTTTGAAGCGGACTCCATTGAAATTGTCTCTGTTTTGACCAGCATATCAAAGACATACAGAATTCCTTTTACATCCGCCCCGTCACTCATTGCTGAATTTCGGAGCTTGCGATCGCCAGTCAACAAAGTGTAGCCATTTTGCCTAGCGTAATACCATACAGAACAATCTGCCAGCGACACATTTGTCTTCTCGTTGTATTTTTGTCTCAATTTGTTGATTTCCACGATTTCGTCAAATCCAAAATCAGCAACATGCAACAATCCTTTTTCCCAAAAAGCACAAGACCGCATCCCTTTGGTCTTCACGCTTCAATTCCAACAGCACAAAGTCTGTGGTATGAACCTCCCAAGGCAAATGGAAGAATTCCTCCAACAAACCTACCGCATGCAAGTCGATGAAAACATTGGTATCATTAACTACTATCTGCTTCATCAAATAACATTAAGGTTTTTACGTACTGTGGTAATTGATGAATGCAATAGGGAAGCTGCTTTTGAAGTACTGATAAGGTCTTTTGCTGCTGCTGCATATACCAAGGTTTCAAACCTGTCAGTAAGGTCTTCCTTGTAACACGAAGCTTCCACGTATTGACACAAAGAATGATCTTGACGCTTGCGAATATTGTAACTCTTATATCTGCTATCATTCACAATGCCTAGCTCATGGAGTTTGTGCATGATGGCATCAATGGAGATGCCATATACCAATTGCACCTTTCTGAGTTCCGACAGAGAAATTTTCTCGCCAGGGCTGAAGAACTGTTGCAAAGTGGACGTTGGAAGAAGCATCTCACTTGCGAAAGCATTACACAACTTTTCCTGTTGGCGTGGTGTAAGGTTTGGAGAGAACCTATCATTATATAAGAGGTGTCCTAATTCATGCATACCCGTAAAACGACGACGCTCTACATGGGGCTGAGCGCTATTAAGCACTATGATATAATCCTTGTTACCCACAATGCCGCTGACACCATCGAAACCTATTGGAGCTTCTGTTGCTATAACTTTTATTCCTTTAGACTCCAGAACGTCCTGCACATTGCCTATTGCATCCTCACCAAGATTCCAGTCACGACGCACATCAATGGCCAACTGACGCATTTGTTCGGGTGTTGAGACTGCAGGCCCTTCGCTTCTAGGCATGTCATTAGATGGTTTGCCTAAAAGTTCCTCTATCTCAAGATAGCGTTCTATTTGATCCTGAATCTGTACCTTCAGTGCATTGACCTCCTTTACACCGGTATCGGACTTTTTCCTGAAAGACACCTGAAACTGATTAGCATCAAATGCAAAAGGACGCAGAAAATATTCCACATCAACATCCAATGCCGTTGCCAATGCAATCATGATGGTACTGGTAGGCTTCATCTTTGCAGACTCATATTTGGAGATGGCTTGTTTGGTAACAAGTCCTCCTATAAGTTTTACCAGTTGATCCATGGAAATCTTCTTTAGGATTCTGGCTTGCTTTAATCGTTGTGCGAATATTTCTAATTCAGTCATAGTCGTATACTCTTTTATTCGTTGACAAAATTACAAATATTATTCGAATGTAAACAAGGAAATCTGAGAAAAGTTGTGTTTTAAGGTTGATTTTTATGAAATTTTTGCATAAATGTCAACCATGGGTAACTACTCAGTCTTTTTACAACAACTAAACAACGACGCCATTTGCTTTTTCTTCAACGGATGCCGTTAATAAATTATAAACTTATTTTTTGGCCAATCGCGCATAGTCTTACAAAGTCTAGCTATCCCGTTCGGAAGTGCAGGCAGACAACTTGTGCACCCATATTCGCGTCCAAGGCATGCCGTCCTCTTTCAAATTGAACATGGGCACAACTTTGTGGTTGTCGCGGATAATAATGGATTGTGCGAAGAATGCATTTTCTGGCATTTTCAAATGTTCCGTTAACAGATGTATACCGGCATTTTCTCCTTGTGGATAATATGCTTAACTTTGCAGCAATGAGTTACAAAGACATAAGCGAAATAACCGATCCGCTAGAGGCGATCCGGTCACTGTTTGAAGAAATGACCAGCGTAAAGGCTGAACTTTCTTCATGCAAGAGCGATGTCGCACGTCTGAACCGTAACAACACCAAACTGAATGTTACAAACAAGAAAGTAACTCTGGAAAACAAAGCCTTGAAGAAGCAGGTGGCAAGTTTGGAAGAAGAATTGGCGAAACTTGGCGGAAAGCATGTCGAGAAAGACAGCACCAACTCCAGCACGCCTCCGACCCAACAGTCCATAAAGAAACAGATAATCCTCCGCACCCAGTCTCTGCGCAAGCCGACCGGCAAGAAACCGGGCGGGCAAGTAGGCCATGAAGGACATGCCGCCAACAAGACGCAGACACCGGACGGAGTCGAGGAACACAAGATAAAAGTATGTCCCCATTGTGGACGTCCCATCACGGACGAAACGGAACAAACCTGCATAAAATCCATACAAATCATAGACATCACCGGTCCGATGATGCTTCCCCGTGTGACCGAGCACCGGATTTATTCCGCTGTATGTCCGCATTGCCACAAATCTGTCAGGGGAGACAATCCGGCAGGTAGTTGCAAGAAAATGATGTATGGTCCGAAATTGCAGACGTTGGTTGTGTATCTGTCCGTCGTCCAGTCCATCCCTTACGGACGCATCGTTGAGATTGTCAATGACATATTCATGGTTTCTTCTTTTTCGGATGGGTCTGTAAAGAATATCCTGAAGAAGAACAAGGATAAGGCTGCTCCGATATACAACAGTATCCTTACATACATAGAAAAGGCAAAAGCAGCCGGCATGGATGAAACGGGAACATACATCAACAAGAAACTCTGTTGGTTCTGGTGTCTCCAATGTCCGAAGTTCTGTTATGTGTTCGCAGATGAATCGCGTGGAATCAAAGCTTTGGAAAATCATGATATAATCAGTCATCTTGCCGGTCTGATCCTGTACACTGACCGCCACGGCACCTATTTCAAGTTACAAGTGGCGGGACATCAGGTGTGCCTTGTCCATCTGTTGAGGAACTTGCAGTATTTGAATGACCTGAACCCGGAACAAAAATGGGCGTCAAGCATCCAGGAACTTCTCAAGGAAGCAATACACAAGAGCAAGTCGTTGCCGTTGGAACAGATTGACAAGGAACATTACAGGAACAAACTCCACAAGCTGCTAGAGGAAGACGTTTCCTCATACGAGAGAAAAGGAGCTAACGATTTCCAAGCCTTGCAAAACGGACTGATAAATTGCGAAGAGTACATCTTCACTTTTCTGCAGCACGAAGAAGTCCCACACCACAACAATTCAAGCGAAGCATCAATTAGAGTGCTGAAAGTGAAGACAAAAGTTTCGGGAGGATTCCGGACGGATGACGGCGCAGACGAATTTGCATGTTTCCATTCCATTGCAGAAACGGCCAAGAGGAATGGCGTATCAAAGTTTACGGCACTATATCAGTTGATTTCAGATATGGCTCCGTCAGGCGACTTTTTCGAAAAAATGATTTCAAAGGAGAACTGATTTCTTGGTTCTCCCTTGATATCGTATCCCTAATTCAAAAAGACTGAGTAGTTACGTGCTAACTTTGGGTGTGTGTGTGTTGGGTAACTTACTCCCTCCCTTCGGGAGGGCAGGGGTGGGTAGTAGTACAATCTCCC
>CAVCAW010000116.1:0-5731 GCA_963600315.1 Bacteroidaceae bacterium
GCCCGCGCCCGTGGCACGCCCACCCGTGACATAAGCACCCGCCCGCGCCCGTGGCACGCCCACCCGCGCCCGTGGCACGCCCGGGATCCACTTGAAACTAGATAATGTGTTAGCATAGGTTAACTTATTATCCTACTAGTAGAATATACCCGGGGCCGGATAGCGGATAGCGCCCCGGCCCGCCACCGGGTAAGCGTTGCCTCCACCAAAAAATTTCCTCAATCATTTCTCAACTTCGAAAGGGAGTGTAATATGTTAGATTACTCATTAAAAACAACAGAAGAAAGAATCGCCTGTGTCGCAGACGTTCTCGCTTCTACCCCAAAAAACAAGCTCACGAAAAAATACAAAGAAATCATGGCTGACTATATCCTGATGACAACCGAGCATTCCCAAACGAAGAAAGAGAAAGCTTCCGAGTATCAAATCCTCACCAAAAACCGTGAGATCACGATCAACAAGCGTCAAGTGTCCTATGAGCAAGTAATTGATTCTTTAGAGAATGGTGAAGATGGTATCTATGCCTTGATGACAGACAACCATAAGCAATATCTCGACAACAAGAACAAAATCTCCAATCAAGAGATAGAGTCCTCACCTGCCCTGAAGCGACAAATGGATCTTATCGATTCTCTGAAGAAACAATTAGACGCAACAACAGGTGCCGCACGATTCGCAATCAAACGTCAAATCATCGAGGCTTGGCAACAGCTCTACATTCTCAAAGCATCCCTCTCAGGGGGTGCGCCGCAATCTAAATCTTCCAACCAGATGCGGCTTTTCGCTTCCACTCCCATACGCGAAGAGATTACAATGGGAGAAGATGGGATGCCGCACGTAGACGCTTTGCTTTCTCTCTTGGTTCCTGAGCATGTCTGTTTCCTCTTGACCTATTACTCAGCACTCAAGGAAGAATCCTATGACGATCTAAACTCCGACATGCATTGGCTCTTGATTGACCTTGAGAATCTAATCGAACGAGCACTTGCCAATCAGCCAACCCTAAAGAAACTAATCATCCTAAAGGTGGACGGACTCTCCAACGAAGAAATCCGCTCCATCCTAGAAGAGCGAGACGGTATCGTTCACACTGAGCAATACTATTCAACCCTATGGCGCAAGCGCATTCCCAAGTTAATCGCAACCCAAGCGAAGAAAGAGTGGATTCAATGGTACTACTCCAACGTAGCCTACGGTGACTGGAAATATTGCGCGACGTGCGGCCAGTGGAAACCTGCGCACCCTATGTTCTTTACTCGCAACACATCAAAAGATGGTTGGTATAGTCGCTGCAAAGAATGCCGCCAGAAGCATCAATAGAAATGAGGAAACAACATGGCGAATGATTCAATGAAACAACAATTAACATGCGAGAAGTGCGGGCGTTCCTACGAGGCAACCCGTAACTTCTTCAAAAAGCGCACGGGAGAAAGATACCCTGTGTGTAAAAATTGTCTCACCCTTCAAATCGACAACGCAAACCCCGACACTTTCAAATGGATTCTGAAAGAGTTCGACCTCCCATTCATTGAGGACACATGGAACGATATTGCGGAGGCTGAATATAAGAAAAAACCTGCAAGTTTTGGTCCAAAATCTGTAATCGGCATGTACATGCGCACAATGAATATGGGGCAATATGCAAAGTATCACTGGGATGACACCCCTAAATTTGAAGAGAAGAAAAGACAAGAGGAACAAAAAAGAGCCGCAAAGATAGCGCAAGCTGAAGAGTTTGCGGCCACCCGTGTGAAAGAACTTGAAGAAAAATTGGCCGCAGGAGAAATCTCGCAGGCTGAATTCGACTTTAAGAATCCAATGAACAATGACAAGAAAAACGACCAGCCTATGTTCAAGACTGCGGCTCTTGGTATTAACGAAGATGACATTCTAGAGAAAATGTCAGAGGAGGAGCGATACCAGATGATGCTCAAATGGGGCAATGCCTATCGTCCTTCTCAATGGGTGCAACTAGAAACACTCTATCGTAAATATGAGAACGAATATGAAATGAACATAGACCGCGAAGAAGCACTCAAGCAAATTTGCAAACTTAACATAAAGATGAGTGAAGCTTTAGACGTTGGAGACTCTAACGCATACAAAGCTCTCTCAACAGCTTACGACCAGTTGCGGCGTTCCTCTAAATTCACAGAAGCGCAAAACAAAGAAGATTCCTCTAGATACTTAGACTCTATTGGAGAACTCGTGCGCTATTGCGAACGGGAGGAGGGTATTATCGAGCAACTGCCTTCACCAGATGAATATCCGCAAGATAAAATCGACTTCACTATCCGCGACCTCAAAAACTATAATCGCAATCTCATCGTCAACGAAATGAATCTCGGTGCCTTGATTGAGACTTATATTAAGAAACTTGAGCAAGCGGAAGCAGAGAAAGAGAAGGAGCTATCCTCCGGACTTTATACCTCTATTGAAGAAGAACTTGCCGATGAAATAACAGACGAAGATGCTGTAGAGTTCTATGAAAATCAGCAAAGAGTTGTTGAAGAAGAGGCTGAACTCTTGGCAGAGATGTATGGAGGTGATGATTTGAATAATGTCACTTAAAGACCTAGTGAAAATAGGTAGTAAAAGCGAAAATGTTATAGAAATTACAGAAGAACTATTACATAAAAATTTAGATAGATACAGAGAACTAATCGCCTATTGGCGAATCTACCCAGATAGATTGGTAGATTTCTATTGCGGCCTCAACCCGCACAATACTTTTCATCTATATTTTTATCAAAGAATGTTCTTGCGCGTTTGTATGCGGCACAAGATGGTGTACGCAACATTCGTCCGTGCTTGGTCTAAATCTTTTATGTCAGTCTTATCGCTGATGTTAAAAGCTATACTGTATCCCAATGCTAAACTCTTTACCGTTGCGTCTGGTAAAGAACAAAGTGCGCAAATTTTGTCAAGTAAAGTTGACGAGATATGCAAACTAATTCCCGCAATGGAAAAAGAGATTATCTGGGATACAAGAGGATCAAGAGCCACAACAAGACAAAGTAAAGATTCTACTACCTATACTTTTAGAAATGGGTCTACTTTACAAAACATTGCGGCCTCTGAGAAAACTCGTGGCGCACGTTTTCACAGCGGGTTGATGGAAGAATGTGTTGGTATAGATCAAGACGTGTTGAATGAAATCATTATCCCGACAATGAATGTTTCACGTCTTGTGAATGGTCAGGTAGATAAAAACGAAATATTGAATAAATCGCAATGTTTCATTACTACCGCAGGATATAAAGGCACATTCGCTTATGATAAATTAATTCAAATATTATGTCAATCGGTTGCTCGACCTGAAACAGCTATTGTTCTAGGCGGCTCTTGGCGAGTTCCGGTGGTCGAAGGTTTATTAGATCGAGACTTCGTTACTCAATTGAAGCTAGACGGTACGTTCAACGAAGCATCGTTTGACCGAGAGTATAAAATAATTGTACTCATTAAATACTGTGAATTGCTGGGAAACCTTGAGAGCTTTTTATACTACAATAGAATCGTGAGATTCTATGATAAGTTCAACAAATAAAAAGATTAGGCAATCAGCAGCCAAGCTTCTTACTTTTTAAGAAGAAGGTTCAACGACTAAGTAGTTAACAATGCGTTAACCTGTGCAGTATAGTGTAAAATCGGAAAGGTCTTTATTATGCAAAGAATTGTAATTGATAATATAGTTACCTCGTATTATATAACCGAAGATGGCAAATGCTACAATAGCATAACCAACAATTGGCTAAAAGGACAAGAGAATCATAAGAACACTTATTTCTCATATACTTTAACAATGCCAGATGGAACGAAAAAAAGAAGATATGCGCATAGATTGGTTGCGGAAGCATATATTCCAAACGATGACCCTCAAAAAAATCAAATAAATCATATTGATGGAAATAAAAGTAATAATTGCGTAGACAATTTAGAATGGGTTACTCAAAAAGATACCAGTGCGGCCAATCTGAGAAAGTCCCCGCACGTTTTTTGCTTTACAAGAGATAAAAGACTTGTTGCAGAATATCTTTCTATTGGAGAAGCTAGTAAAGCGACAAAAACTTCTTATAGTTTAATACAACAAGAATTGAATAAAACCATTAAAGCTTTAAGTGGAGGATTCTATTGGAGTTCTGCCCCAGAGCTAGGACGAACAATAGAATACAAAAACACAGGAAAAGCGAAGCCAGTCAATCAATATACCAAAGAGGGTAAGTATATTATGACTTATCCTTCTACTGGTGTCGCAGCTAAAGCGATCAATGGGCATCATTCTCGTATCGGTGAATGTTGCCGCAATAAAGTTCCATCCTATAAAGGTTATGTATGGAGATACACTAATGATATAGTCTCACCTTTAGTGAAAGCTAAAGAAGATGTTCGTGCGGAACATCTGTAAGATAAGTGGAATCACTCTGGACTGGCGACGTTGAATCCGCATTTTTCAATAGCGTGATTTTTGATAAACGTCGTATATTACAATTGCCAGAGTATAAAAACAATGGCCGCACCAATGAAAAGGGATATTATATCCTTGGCGTTGACGTAGGCCGCAAAGACTGTAACACTGAAATAGTGGTAATTAAAGTGACCCCTGCCCCAACAGGAGTTCCTAGGAAACAGATAGTTAACATATTTTCCTATAAAGCCGAACACTTTGGATTGCAAGCAATACACATCAAGAGATTGTTTAATCAATTCAATTGTCGTGCGGCGATCATAGACGGTAATGGATTAGGCCATGGTCTAGTCGATATGTTAACAATGGATCAGCAAGATCCTGATACTGGTGAAACGCTATGGAACTGGGGCGTAATCAATGATGACGATGGCGATTTCCGTCAGATGCGAACTGCTGAAACTATCACAGATGCAATGTATATTATGAAAGCAAACGCATCATTAAATACTGAAATGTATGCCTATTGTCAATCTCAAATGAGAAATGGTAAAATCTTGTTCTTGATTGATGATAATGCCGCTAAAGGCAAATTATTGAGTCAAGCGCAAGGACAGAAAATGTCTGATAGGCAACGTTTAGATTATCTCTTCCCGTATCTACAGACAAATGTTCTGAAAGATCAAATGCTAAATCTCGTTGAAGAAACAGAAGGCATCAATATTATCCTAAAGCCGCACAATAAAAAGATTAAACACGATAAATTCTCAGCGTCAAAAGAAATATATATAAGGAGGATTTAATGGTAGATTTCACAATTCGACGTGAAAACGATAAATATAATGGTCGAATTATTTGGTCAAACGACCAAATTGATTATATTATCAAAGAATATACTAATGGTACTACAATGAAATCATTAGGAAAACAATTTAATGTTAAATATAAAACAATTAGATTATTATTACATAAATACAATGTAAAAACCAAAGGAAATAAACGTAATTATCCTCGTATAGAGAATATTTTTTCTACAATAGACACAAGGGAAAAAGCCTATTGGTTAGGAATGCTATATGCAGATGGCAACATTAAGAAAAAAAGAAATGAAATATCTTTAGGGCTGTCTGACAAAGAGCATGTGGAAAAATTTAAAGAATTCATAGGAGCTTCAAACCATAGAATTCAAGTAATAGAGCCAGATAGTAAAAAAAATAAAATAACCAAGAATTTTTATATACTGAATATCCGTGATGCGCAAATTCATAATGATTTGATTAAACATGGATGTTTACCGAATAAAAATCATTTAAATTTACATATACC
>CAVCAW010000117.1:0-5694 GCA_963600315.1 Bacteroidaceae bacterium
CAAGCCAAATGTCAAAACGGGTGTCCGTCTTCTCAAAATGGTCGACATCAAAATTGTCTATCAGAACATCCGGGAGGATAGCGCGTAGAAGATTGTCTGTTTTCATTCTACAAAGGTACCACTTTACGCTTGAATCGTCCAGCTGCCCACCGGGAAAATCCGCTGACCCCAAATTATTCGCTTATCCCCACTAAATATCTACTGAGCCCCCTTCCTTCCTTAGTGGGGCGGTGGTGCGCATACACAACACAAAAAAGCAGTTGCGAAATCCGTAACTGCTTTTCTCTGTGTGGACCAGATAGGGCTTGAACCTATGACCTCCAGATTATGAGTCTGAGAGAATACAATTTTATGAAATTTTCTTTGTTTAAAATTAGGCTGATACACAGGTGTTTACTAAATTTGCACCATCAAACGAAATGTTAAAAAACCCCATAACTCGCACCGATTGTTTTCGCATTGTTTTCGCGAAAAACGGGTTGAAAACAACGGTGAAACGTCTGAAGGGTTGGATAAAATTGAAAGAAATTGCGAAAACAAATCGCGAAAACAGATTGGTAAATATGGCAAAGAAACTCACAACCTCGCTGACTGGATTTAAAGAGCGCCAGTGTACAATGGCAATAGTTCTGGACATTCGCAGCAACCGCAAGGATGTAACAGAATATCCCGTGAAGGCTCGTTTCACGATTGACCGTCGTTCCTATTATTATCCCATAGGTGGAAGCTACTCAAAAAAAGACTTCTCGGAAATCTGCAACGTACAGAAGAGTAAGTCGCCAAAATATGAAGAGAAGAAACGGCTGCTGGAGACCGTAGATAAGTACAAGGAGATGCTTGTGAATCTCACCCCTGGCCATGAGCTGACATTGGATGCAGTTCGTATGGTCGTAGAGGGCAAAGTCGCCTCTCAAACCAATGAGTCATTCATTGGTATCTGGGAAGAGATTATCCACAATTTGAGGACAGAGAATAATGGGGCAAGATATACAACTGCTGAGCCATACGAGTCAGCTTTGAAGTCGTTCAAGAAGTTCCTTTGGAAAGAGGACATCAAAGGCTTTGAAGTAAACGTGGAGCATATTAAGAAGTGGGAGCATGGTATGATCAATGGTGCCGTAGGGAAGAATGGTGAGCAGTTAAAGCCAATAAGTACTACTACACGTGGTATCAACCTTCGCCACTGTCGGGCTGTATGGAATGAATGTCGCCGTCGGGGCTACTTGTTGCAAACAGAGTACCCATTCTCCAATGCTAAGAAGGGACTGGTATCGATTCCAGCCCCTGCTTCGCGAAAGGAAGAATACCTTGACGTTGAAAGAATGACCCAACTCTATCAAGTATTCATCAACAAGAACTACCCAAGTACATGGAAGGAAGGGTATGCTGAGCGAGCCCATTACTCACTTGGTCTGTTCTTGGTGCAATATCTTGGCAATGGTTTCAATCTTGTTGACGTGGGCCAGCTGACCTATTCGCAGTATTATTTCGACACAGAACGAAAGGCTTTCAGGTTCTATCGTAAGAAAACGCGTGGTCGTAGTAGTGGCGGTGCTGAGGTTATTATTCCGATCATCGAGCCATTACAACGTATTCTTGATGAAATTGCAGCTCCTCCAAAGCTGAATGCCTATGTATTCCCACAAGTTCTTGAAGGTGCAACACATGAACATGACATTCGCAAACGTGTTTCTGGAGAAAACTCAAACATTCAAGACCGAGTAATCAAAATATGCGAAGATGTACTTCATTGGGAAGTTCGTCCATCAGGAACCTGGGCGCGTCATAGTTTTGCTACCAACCTCACCCATGCTGGTGTAGAGCGGTCGTATATTCAAGAAAGCATGGGGCACTCTCACCTGCAGTCAGTTACCGATCGATATATTGCCAACTATCCATTGGAGAAACAGATGGAATACAACTCAAAGCTGCTGAACCTTTCACCGGCACCAGCTGTGACGAAAAAGGACATCAAGAAAATGAGCAAGGCTGAAATGGCTGCCCTGCTCATGGAGTTGATGGAGAAATGACATCTTCTATTATAACCATTTACTATTCGTAGAACTTCTGTCGTTTAAGCCATTGTTTGAACAGTGAATCATTGAAAGAAATTTCCTGTCCATCCACGTCGATAAGATCTTTCTTTAGCAACGCTTTTTTGACCGATTGTACATTGGCTGAGGATTCAAGGCGATATTTCTTGATGACATCTTTTCTACTGAATCCGGTGGTAACACCATTAGCCAATGCACGAAGGAAGTTAAGCTGAAGTTCTGAAATCTGCTCCACTTCTCTTTGGAAGAAGACCTTGTTCTGTTCCAATAGATCGTCAATAGCTTCCGTGACATCTTTATTGGTAACCACCTTATCGGTTTTATACCACACCACCCATGCCAGGTGCTGAACATATGAAGATAGGTTTTCCGTTGCTTCGCAGATTTTTGTGGCTTGTTCAGCAGAGATAGTCTTGCCAGTTTCTTGGAACTTGGCACAAATGAACGGTACCCATTTCTCCGTGGGGATTTTTTGGAGGAACAACATGTCTCCAAACTTGTAGAATGGTTTGCTCTTGTCATTGAAGATGTTTTCCATCAAGTGTTTCTTGCTTCCAAACATGCAATATGTAACGTTCTGCTGATGCTGCCATACAGAGCGTAGCTTTTTCTGGAACTTCAATGAGTCATCGAAATCTGCTATCTGTTGGAACTCATCCAAGCATACCACCAGGCGGATATTCTTTTTTTGAGCTATCTTCTCTGGCAATTGTAATATGTCGGTTTCTGTATCATCCTTGGGATTCCATTCAAACGACAGCGAGAAATCGTTCATTGGGTCGGAACCAAATGAGAACTTGGGCGAGATGTTGGAAAGGAATGTCTTTGCTGTCTCCACCCACTCGTCAATTTTTGAAGATGTCTGTTTGATGACAGCCGAAGCAAAAGCATGGTAGAACTCGTATTCTGACTTACACTGGAAAATATCGATGAATACAGGCTTGATGTCAGGTCTGTCTATTTCTGTGATGACTTTTTTTACAAGCGACGTCTTTCCCCATCGACGAGGAGAAATAAGGATTGTGTTAATGCCATGAGTAAGATTGGCATGAAGGCGTTTAGCATCTTCTGCCCTATCAGTAAAATACGTTCCTTCAGCAGCCTTGCCAAAGACAAATGGATTTTCTATAGCCATATATTCAAACTTTGTTTTCTGACTGCAAAGGTATGAAATAAAATTGTTACAAACAAGTTTATTACTAATAAGGTTATTACTTTTAACATTATATGCCTCGTTTGCCACATTTTGAGGTATCGTTTTGTGCTTTAGGGATTATGCCAAACATGTGCTACAGCTTGCTCTTGAAGTGGAATGCCTCCCAACGACAATAGTCGGATGGGGTATTAGGCTACCCGATACTGAAAAAATGTGGCATCGGCAAGCCGATTAGACTGACTCGATATTATCCCTTGGCATCGGCACTGGGATTCACGACCAACCTCGTTTAAGAACTGTTCCATGCCAGATGTTATGACCTCTGCTTGCAGATTTTATGTGGTCAGCTCACCGTTCGATGAAAATCGAAACGGGTAATGAGCTTCCCGATACTTGAAAAATGTGGCACGCGCAAGCGCGATGCCGCTTATTCATGTTTGTAAAGATTTTCCTGACGTGCCAGATACTCGTCGTACGTTATCGCATTCTTTCTCCACTCTTCACGCTCTCTTTCTCTTTCCCTTTGTTCCCTTTCTTCGTAAGCCCGACTCCTGTCACGCAGGAAGTCGTGAAGGCTGAGAATGATGATGGAAGGGTCAAAGGTGTTATAAAAATGGCGATAGCGAGCGGAACAGAAATAAAAGAAGAACAGTTGCAACTCATCGACCTTTAAGTAACCGAATTGTTGTGCGATAATCTTGACCAGCTTTGCTGCCTGATAGTTGTCTGGCATTTCCTTTATGCCCATGAACAGACAGGCATCTTGGACTTCAGGTAGCAGCCATGCCTCGGCAGCCCCACGTCCATAGATGACATTCAGTGAGGCCAAAGTCGGAGACTGTCCGAAATAACATTCTTCGGGATGCTCACTAATCTGCAATTGCCTATCAGGGTTCACCGCGACCATAAATTCCTTAATGGTCGGAAACCTATCCTTCACCTTCGCCAAAGCTGACGGTAGGTTCGTTGTTTCCGGCAAGGAATTGCGAGACGAGTTGCTGGGTGTTTTGCAAGGCAACTGCCCGTTTCGCTCCATTTGTTGAAGTATTGTGCTGATTGTTGCTCCCATTGTAAGAAATGTTTGGTGTTAATGGTTCCGTTTCCCAAGTACGGTATGTAAGGAAGTTGGAAAAGTCCTTGCGGTACTTACTGTCAGGGCGAGCCATGACATACTTGGGTATATACTCAAATATCCTTTTCTTTTCGTCGAAAGAAAGTTGCTTCCATCGTTGGCGTAGCTGCTCAACATCGCCGGTAGGCTTCCCGTACATCTCCCAAATCTCATCAAAGGTGTGTTCTTCATCCTCTGCCACCTCCGCTTCATTGATGATGTGTGTGTCACTACCATCATCAATGTCTGGATTAGACCTTGGATTTGGATTAGGGGTAGGATTAGGATGGATAACCGTCCTTGTCGTTGGACATCGGTCGTTGTCGGTCGATAACGATGGATTACGTTCGTTATCCAACGATGCCTCCTTGAAGTTACTCTGCATGGCCTTCCGCTTCATCGAGTTTGAACGATTCTTCTCGCATTTCGCCTTGTATGCCTCTCGACTGCGGTCTATCTGAGTACTGATTACCGTGAAGAGTGACATCATCGGACCATTGAAATCAGGTAAGGTGCCTTCATCTGCGTATGCAAAGAGAGCCTTGATGAGTTTGCCCGCATCTTCGTCCGATAAATAATCGATGGCTGCTCGATGCTCGGTGAAAAGTAAAATGGTGTTAGCATCCTTCTGCATTGCCTTCTCCTTTCTGTTCTTCTTTCTGCGCTTCCTTCTGTAGTTCTTCTCCATTGAGTTTCTTCAACACATCGCTGTACTTGTACATGACACGACGTGGTCCGACCTTGTTGGGGCGAAGAAGTCCCAACTTGTTCCATCGCCACAACGTGGAGTAATCCACATGGAGCAGCTTGGCCGTTTCTTCACGGGTGATGAAACGCTCCTCGTCATGCACTACGAGACTGGCATCGCTTTCGCGAGTGCTCTTGTCCTCAACTTTCATGGCAGCCATATTGCTTGCCATCTTCTCGACCAGGGCATCAAGGTCAGCCCTGCTCATCACAACCAGTTGGTTGCCTAAGATTGAATTCTCGTTTCCCATTTTTTCTTGTTATTTATGCTACTATTTCTGTTTTCTTGTTGTATGTCTCCCTTTGAGGTGGGTCGTGCGAGTTTTGTAAATTCTCACAAGGTTATGGAAGATTCCACCTCGTTTGGCACTGCAAAGTTATACACTGTTATGGGGTTGCAGAGAAAAATCGGCAATCCAACTGTCGCTTTTTCAATTAGTTTAAGAGGTAAGTATGATAATTCGGCAAAAATCATACTATTAAATTGTGTAGAGGCCATTTTACCTATTTTCCTAAAACGATCTGCAAATCGTTACCCCATGCTTGTTAATACGTCAAAATAATGTGCATGTTTTTCTTAAATATAGGATAACAATTACGCAAAGAATATTACATAATATAAAATA
>CAVCAW010000118.1:0-3443 GCA_963600315.1 Bacteroidaceae bacterium
TTTCATTCAAGCATATGTATTCACAATGCTAAGTGCTATCTTTATAGGATTAGCACATGTTGAACCACACGAATAGATTATTATTCTAAATAAAAACAAAAAATATTAATTTTTAAATTTGAAATTATGTTATCATTAATTATGTTGGCTGGTGCAGCTGGAATAAGCCAGCTTGGTGCAGGAATTGGTGCAGGTCTTTCAGCTATTGGTGCAGGTCTTGGAATTGGCAAGATTGGAAGCAGTGCAATGGAAGCGATAGCACGTCAGCCTGAGGCTAAGGGTGATATCCGTATGAATATGATTATCATCGCAGCTCTTGTTGAGGGTGTGGCATTGTTTGCCGTAATTGTATGTTTGCTTTGCCTATTCATGTAATAACATATTGAAAAGCATTAAAGTATGCCATCTTTTCTAACACCCGATTTTGGCTTGCTATTTTGGACGCTTATAGCTTTATTGGTTGTCCTTACCGTATTGTCAAAATTTGGTTTTCCGATTATCACAGGGATGGTTGAGAAACGGAAACGCTATATTGATGAATCGTTGGTAAATGCTCGACAAGCAAACGAAAAGTTAGCTAATATCAAAGTTGAATGTCAAGCTTTGCTGCATGAGGCACAAGTACGTCAGTCTGAGATTATAAAAGCTGCGACTGAAGTGCAAAACACGATTATTTCTGACGCAAAGATGAAAGCGCAAGAAGAAGCTAATCGTGTTTTAGAAGAAGCTCGTGTACAAATCATATCTGAGACGGAGAAGGCACAGCGCGAGTTGCGTTCACAAGTGGCAGATCTCGCTGTACTAATTTCGGAAAAGATATTGTCACGTAATTTGGAAAAAGAAACAGAACAAACCCAATGGATAGATGATATTATAAGCAAAATATCAGAGAAATGAGATGTTCATTAATTTTTCTCGTTGAGGGTTCATACTGTTAACCTAAATTAAATGTTCATTTATGGATATAGGTATTGTTTCTAGACGTTATGCGAAAGCACTTGTAAAATATTCAGAATCGTGCGGTCAACTAAATGTTGTGTATGAAGCCATGATTAAGTTGAGGGATTCATTTGTTAGATTTCCCGAAATGAAGTCTATCATATCAAATCCAGTTATAAGCAATGAGAAGAAAAAGCGTCTATTGATGTTAGCTAGTGCTGAGAATCTTTCTTGTCTGGAAGAATTCTTAAATTTAGTGCTCTCGAAGAACCGCATAGAAATGACACTTTTCATAACTCAAGCTTTTATAGATTTATACAGAGCTAAACAGAACATTACGTTCTGCCATGTAACAGCGCCATCTATTCTTGATTCCAGTGTCATAGATAAAATGAGAACAGTTGTGGAGAAACAAACTAATAAGCATGTGGAAATGGAACAGGACGTAGATACTTCCCTAATCGGAGGTTTTATATTAGAATATGATTCTCGTTGCCTTGACGCTAGTGTCAAAGGAACTTTACGAAAAATCCACAAACAACTTGCCGGGGCTTGTTGAAGAATAAAAGACTGAAATGGTTTCTGACTTCTTTGGATTGTATTGATGTCAAAATATAATATAGAAATTGATTATGTCAAATAAAATTAAACCGAGCGAAGTATCTGACGTGCTTCTTCGTGAATTGCAGAATTTGAAAACTGATGTTGCGTTTGAAGAAGTTGGTAGGGTGTTAAGTATATCAGATGGAGTAGCCCGTTTGTATGGACTTGACAATGTTACAGAGAATGAGCTCGTAGAGTTTGAGAACGGAACGAAAGCCATTGCAATGAATCTAGAAGAGGATAATGTTGGTGTTGTTCTCTTTGGTTCTTCGGAAGGCATTAAAGAAGGTGATGTTGCACGCCGAACAGGCAGAATCGCTTCAATTGATGTTAGCGAAGATATGATAGGCCGTGTTGTCAATACACTCGGGGAACCTATTGATGGTGGATTACCTATTAGTGGTGAAAAGTATGAAATGCCTTTGGATCGTAAGGCTCCTGGCGTTGTATTTCGCCAGCCTGTCAATGAACCTTTACAAACAGGATTGAAAGCCATTGACTCTATGGTTCCGATAGGACGTGGTCAGCGTGAGCTCATAATCGGTGACCGCCAAACGGGAAAATCTGCCATAGCAATAGATACGATACTCAACCAGCGTGAGAACTTTGTGAACGGTAATCCTGTGTATTGTATTTATGTTGCCATTGGCCAAAAGGCTTCGACTGTTGCAAATATCGTTAAAACCCTTAAAGAGCATGGGGCGATGGATTATACAATCGTTGTTTCAGCAACAGCAGCTGAACCGGCTTCAATGCTTTATTATGCGCCTTTTGCAGGGGCTGCAATCGGCGAATTTTTCCGCGACAGAGGCAAGCATGCCTTGGTCGTCTATGATGATTTATCTAAGCAGGCAGTTGCATATCGTGAAGTCTCTCTGATATTGCGTAGACCATCTGGTCGTGAGGCGTATCCTGGTGATGTGTTTTATCTACATAGTCGTCTATTGGAGCGTGCTGCAAAAATAAATGCACGTCAAGAAGTAGCAGAAAGAATGAATGATCTTCCAGAGTGTATGAAAGGTAAGGTAAAGGGTGGAGGATCATTGACTGCATTGCCTATAATTGAAACGCAAGCAGGAGATGTATCGGCCTATATTCCTACCAATGTTATCTCCATCACTGATGGACAAATTTATTTGGATTCTAATCTGTTCAATCAGGGACAGCGTCCTGCAATAGACGTAGGTATTTCCGTAAGTCGAGTAGGAGGAAGCGCACAGATTAAGAGCATGAAGAAAGTTGCTGGTACACTAAAGATTGATCAAGCCCAGTACCGCGAGCTCGAAGCGTTCTCCAAATTCTCATCTGATGTAGACCCCGTAACGGCAATGACTCTTGACAGAGGAAGAAAGAATAGTGCTTTACTTATTCAAGCACAATATTCGCCAATGTCAGTTGAAGAGCAAATTGCAATTTTATATTGCGGTACAAAAGGTCTAATGCACAATGTGCCACAGGAAAAGGTTAGTGAATTCCAAAACAGCTTTTTGCAAATAATGCGCACTAATTATCGAGAAAGCGTATTAGATGTTCTTAAGACTGGTAAAATAACGGAAGAGGTGGAAGCCCTGATTCGTAACGTAGCGAACGACATTGCAGGTCAATTTTAAATCAATTGTCAGATATGGCTTCATTGAAGGAAGTAAAAACACGCATAAATTCTGTCTCAAGCACTCGTAAAATTACAAGTGCTATGAAACTGGTTGCATCGTCGAAGCTTCACAAAGCTCAATCGGCAATAGAAAACATGGGTCCGTACCAGCAATGTATGAATGCTATGATGAAACGATTTGTAGGTGAATCAGGAGGTGAATCAATTTCTACATTAGCAGATAAACGTGAAGTAAAAAAAGCCGTAGTTGTCTGTATCTCATCAAATTCCAGTCTATGTGGAGCCTTTA
>CAVCAW010000118.1:3453-4276 GCA_963600315.1 Bacteroidaceae bacterium
CTAATGTTATAAAAAAAGCACTACAAACAATTGAAACACTTCGACACGACAACATTGAATTTGATATAATTCCAATAGGTGTTAAAATTGCCGAAAAAATTAGTCGTATTGGAATCAAGTACGACACAAACAATTCAACATTGTTAGATAGGGCATCGTACATTGAAGTGGCATCGCTTGCCCGCACACTAATTTCTCGTTATGAAAATAGAGAAGTTGACGAAGTCATTTTGATTTATAATCACTTTAAAAATACAGCGACCCAGATTGTTGTAAAAGATATATTATTACCTATCACGTTGGAAACAGAACTAAAAGAATCTACCAATGGTGATAAATCATCATTAGATTATATTATAGAGCCATCAAAGGAACAAATAGTAGAATCTCTGATACCTAAAGTATTATGTCTTAAATTGTACACAGCACTCTTAGATAGTCTTGCAGCAGAGCATTCTGCTCGTGTGGTAGCAATGCAAACAGCAACTGATAACGCTGACCAGCTTTTACACGAATTGACATTGATGTATAATAAGACTCGCCAAGCCGCTATAACGGCAGAATTGTCAGACATAGTTGGAGCTTCATTTCAATGAAAATCCGATAAAATTCGTCCATTAAAGAAACGAAAGTTGCAAGTTCTAAAATTTAACTTGCAACTTTTATATTGCACCATTTCAACTATTCAGATAATGAAATTGAATTTTCATATAAGGAAAGGATTATTTAATTTTTCGTCTAGTATTGTTGTTTTTTCCCCATGACCAGGATAAATTATAGTATTAACGGGTAATGAGAGTATTCTGGATTTAATACTTGAAAT
>CAVCAW010000118.1:4286-5621 GCA_963600315.1 Bacteroidaceae bacterium
AATGAGGAATAGCTTCCCCCCGGAAAGTCTGTTCGTCCGATTGAAGTTCGGAAGAGAGTGTCTCCTGAAAAAAGCTTATTCTCTGACTCACAATAAAAACAAACACTACCAGATGTGTGACCTGGTGTTTCAATGGTTGTTAAACTATGATTTCCGAATGTTATTTCAGAGAACGTACTCAGATTCTCGCCGACAGGAGCTATGAACACATTAGATAGAAGATTCTGTGCCGCAGGTCCCAATATAGTGGTCATTTGGCCCTTCAAATTAATATATAAATCAATATCATTAGAATGAATTTGTGGTTTTAATTTATACTTTTCGAAAATATGAGAACAACCGAAAGTGTGATCAAAGTGTGCGTGTGTACATAGCAAGTGTCGGAGGGAAAGATTATTTTCTTTAATATAATTATCTATAGCTGCGTTCTCATTGAACGAAAAGGCACCATCATCAATGATAACAGCCTCATTTGTTTCATCGCTAACCACATAACAGTTTTCCCCAACAATATTATTTACAAAGTTTTTAATGGTAAACATAAAATAGATTAAGATTAGAGGCGTAATGGAACTAAATTGGATTTTGGCATCAACAATAAGGAACGTATAGTATTTTTTTAGTTGCAAAGAAGTCCTCTGTAAAAAACACGGATATGTCGGTTAGTTCATACCCTTTATGTACAGGTTTTAATTCCTCTTCTAAATCTCCACCTTTAAGGCATATTAGTCCATTGGAAATTATATTCTTACATACAGGGGAAACGTTTTTTCTTGTCAACTTAATTAAATCAACTGCGTTCATAACAGCGCGACTCACAACGAAGTCAAACTTTTCCTTCTCTTGCTTGACATTTTCCTGAACGATTTCAGTATTATGGAGTCCAATTGTTGTTGCCACGCTTGACGTCACTTTAATTTTTTTCTCAATGCTATCAATCATTTTAAATCTAACCTGTGGAAACATTATAGCAAGAGGAATACCAGGAAAGCCACCTCCAGTACCAACATCAAGAATTTTTGTTTTAGGCTTAAAACTTATATATTTAGCTATCGACAATGAGTGGAGGACATGGTGCTCATAAAGGAAATCCATGTCTTTGCGTGAAATGACATTGATTTTGTTATTCCATTCTAGATACAAATCTTTCAGACAGGCAAATTGTTCTTTTTGCCTGTCTGAAAGTTCTGGGAAATATTTTATAATCAGGTCCAAAATTAATTTAAGACTAAAATTTTATGACAATGTTTAGTATGCAAAGATTGGGTAGGAAGCCATTACCTCGTTAACTTCGTTCTTAACTTTAGCAATTACCTTCTCGTTTTCGGGGGCATT
>CAVCAW010000119.1:0-3958 GCA_963600315.1 Bacteroidaceae bacterium
GTACTGTAATAACGTATGAGAGACTGTATGCTCGTTATGAGATGCGTATGGCGAAATTAGCGATATGTCTTGCTGAAGGTGACTTTCGAATGATGGTGCTGAAAGGGTATGGCTTGTCATTGGACTGGCCACAGCCCAATCATCGCCCTGTTGGAGATTTAGATATCTACAACTTGGGGAAATGGCGAGAGGCCGATGCATTAGTAGCTCAGAAATGTGGCATCAAGATAGATGACGGACACGAGCACCACACCGTTTACTCTTTCAAAGGCATTCCCGTAGAGAACCATTACGATTTTATCAATGTCCGTGCTCACCGTGACGCTCCAGTCATTGAAGCAAGACTCAAGGCATTGGCCAACGAAGGGTTCAAAGAGGTGGAGGTTCAAGGGGCTAAGGTATATTTGCCGTCTGCTAATTTCAACGCAATCTTCCTTATGCGTCACATGGGGCAGCACTTTGCCGGAGAACATGTGACTCTTCGACAGGTGTTGGATTGGGGATTCTATATGCAGAATCACGGTACCGAAGTGAACTGGCCCTCAACGTTGGCATTCCTTGAAGAAATAGGCTTGCTGACATTCTTCCATCAGATTAACGCTATCTGCGTTGACTATCTTGGGATTGCAGAAAGCAGCTTCCCCACTATCAGAAGAAATCAAGAGTTGGAGGAACGTATCCTACAGGACATCCTTCAGCCAGAATTTGCCGAGGAGAAGCCTTCGGCTGGGCTATTCCCTATCTTGGGCTTCAAATGCCGACGCTGGTGGCACAACCGATGGAAACACAGACTGATATACAGTGACGGTCTGTTAATGACTTTCATGACATTAGCATGGTTTCATCTGAAGAAATCCGAAACAATTAAAGACTGAGAAAAATGAACGTGCTGTTTCTGACTATGTCATCTGGCTTGACTGATATCTATGCCAGTGGAATATATAACGACCTGATGCGGAGGTTCCGCGACGAAGGGCATGAGGTGTATATCATGTATCCGAACGAACGCCGGACAGGGAATCCTACAACGCTGAAACATGAAGGCGGTGTGCATACGTTGGGTGTCAAGACTCTAAACGTGACGCGCACTAATATTTTTGAGAAAGGAATCGGGCAACTGATGCTTGAGAGCCTGTTCTGTGCGGCTTTTAAGAAATACTTCAGCGACGTGACCTTCGACTTGATACTTTATTCTACTCCGCCCATTACATTCAACAAGGTGATTGAAACGGTAAAAAAGAAGTCGGACGGTAAAGCTCTATGCTATTTGTTGCTGAAGGACATATTTCCTCAGAATGCGGTTGACCTTGGCATGATGAGCAAAGCCGGCTTAAAAGGCTTCCTCTATCGTATGTTTCGCAAGAAGGAGAAAAAGCTATACGCTATATCGGACTACATTGGCTGTATGAGTCCGGCTAATGTGAAATATGTACTTGAGCATAATCCTGAAGTGGCAAAGGAGAAAGTGGAGCTCGCTCCCAACTCATGCGATATCCCAACAGAAGAGCGCACATGCGACAAGACGGAAATTCTGCAAAAATATGGGCTACCTACTGATAAGCCTATATTTATATATGGCGGTAACATGGGACGGCCTCAAGGTGTACCATTCCTCGTGGAATGTATTAAAGCTGTAAAGAATCGCACGGATTGTCATTTTGTGGTTGTTGGAAACGGTACGGAGTATCACCGGTTAGAGAAGTTCATTTCTGAAGAAAGACCTAAGGCGGTGTCATTATTCCGTTACTTACCAAAGGCTGACTACAATGCGTTGGCTACAGCTTGCGACGTGGGACTTATCTTCCTTGACTATCGCTTTACAATACCCAACTACCCATCACGCCTGCTTTCTTACCTAATGGGGCGCAAGCCTATTGTCGCTTGTACCGACCCTAATTGCGACACTGGCTATTTGGCGGAACAGAATGGGTATGGACTATATGCTCCCAGCAACGATGTGAGCGCATTCGTTGCCGCTGTAGACCGGATACTTGACTCGGACATTAAACAGATGGGAAATAATGGCTACCAGTTCTTCTTGAACAACTACACCACGGAGCATACGTACAACGCTATAGTGAAGCACTTAAATTGATACATTATACATATGTGTGTGCACTTCGCCGTCCCAAAACGCAAAACACTCCACATTTGTGTACCGTTCCCTAGCCCTAATTTATTCGCATCTGAACAAATGCATGTGAAAAAGTTATGGTTTTGCTTGTTGGTTTAGTTGGTTTTACTTACCTTTGCTCACAAGAAAACCAACAAACTCATGATTGACGTTGAAACTGTTGCTTCTTATATATACCAGCGCTACTATCTGGAGTATCATACCAGAATAGACGAGATGAAGTTGCACAAGTTGCTCTACTTCGCTCAGCGCGAGTGTCTTATTCAGACGGACGCACCGATGTTTGAGGCACAGTTTGAAGCATGGAAATATGGTCCTGTCATGGTAGAGATAAGACAGTGTTACCGCACAGGTACTTTGGCATATAGTTTGACTGACGAGATGTTGGCAGTGTATGGCGACATACTTGATACAGTTTTCCGAACGTACGCACCGCAGGACTCATGGAGTCTTAGCACATTGACCCACGGAGAATACTGTTGGAACAGGGCTCGTGAAGGCTATGACGAGTATGAGGCTTGCGAAGTTAAAATTTTGACCGAAGACATACGAAAGGACGCATGTCGTGTCCGACAGCGTCGCCGTGTTTTAGAACGTCTTAATCTACACCGGCCGTCTTAACGATGGAAATCACATCTGAACAAAAGAAAATCGTTGAGAAGCTAAGGGTTGAGCGTTTATCGTCCAATCCAGATAACATACGTTTGGTAGAAGGTTTCTACAGCGTCAACAATCAAAATGTCGCCAACGCATTGCTTAACGAGGCATTCGGTGAAGACGAGAACGGCAGCTTGGCGTACTATGTCGTTAAAGATGACAATGACCGCGTCCTGTTTTTCTTCTCTTTAAAATGTGGACAACTCTTTGACGAGTTTATTGAAGGTGAAAAGCTGTCAAGACTTAAGGAGCTTTGTCAAACATTAACCAAAAAGTTGGACTGTGACGATCTTTCCTCGGAAGAAAAAGACGGTCTGAACGCTGCTCTAGAGGCTATGCGTTCAAAGAAAGGACTAAAGAAGGAGAATGTAGCCAGAATACTGAAAGTCTCTCAAGAAGATGAGCTCATAGAGGAACTCTTTGCTCCGAATGTTAAAAGTGTAGGCAAGACATTCGCTGGAATAGAAATAGTACACTTCTGCAAAAACGACGAGCATGAAGATTTATGGGAGACATACCATATGCCACAGAAGTTGGGACCGATAGTATTTTGGGAATTCATTGTACCCCGCATATTTGACATACAAAGAATTGTTGGCTGTGAGTATCTTTTCCTTTTCGCAGCGGACTGTAATCCTGATGAACATCTTGTTAACTACTACAGGCGTTATTTGAAATTCGGCGTAGCAGACGAACATAGTGCGGCAATACCATTATACGATTTCACCTGTAAATTTATGTATCAGGAGATATCACAATTGGCATGTCACCGTGACATGTTCTACAAGCACTTTAATCCAGACGATGACGCAGTGTAACCTTGTGTATCTTTGGATTGCTTAGTGTTCAGGTTTCGGACACTTACCTCGATGATGTTCTCCGCTGGCACGGCCACCAGCGATGCGACGAGGGAAATTATTCTCTGCGAAGCGATCTGTTATTGCTCGAACGGCAGGCTGATGCAGCGCAGCTGTATCGGAGTTGGGGCTGTATCGGCAGTGTGAGCTTGCGCACGGACTGCCGATAGAGGCACAGCTCCAAAGACTTTCGCAGAAAGGTTGCCTGCCGTTCGGGTGTTTCTGATGTTTTTTTCAAAAAAGCATGGGGTATCTTTGGGCTGTCGTCATAGATAACATAAAACACAAAACCCAACACATTATTATATAT
>CAVCAW010000119.1:3968-5506 GCA_963600315.1 Bacteroidaceae bacterium
CGCTGATAGCGTTGGTTTGCATTAGTCCGCTGCTGATAGTGGTGACCATCTGGCTACACTTCGCCAACAAGGGCGCCGGCGCGTTCTTCTTGCAGGAACGACCGGGTAAGGGCGGCAAAATATTCAAGGTCATCAAGTTCAAGAGTATGACTGATGAACGTGACGAGAACGGAAAGCTTCTGCCTGACGCTGACCGCCTCACTCCCGTAGGGCGTTTCGTACGGTCTACATCCATCGACGAGTTGCCGCAGTTGATAAATGTGCTGAAGGGCGATATGGCACTGATAGGCCCACGACCACTATTGCCCGAATATCTCCCACTCTACACAAATGAACAGGCACGCAGGCATGAGGTACGTCCGGGAATAAGTGGATGGGCGCAGGTACATGGCAGAAACGCCATCTCTTGGACAGAGAAATTCAAGCTTGACGTATATTACGTGAACCATTGTTCTTTGATGATTGACTTGAAAGTAATCTTCATAACCATACAGAAGGTGCTTTGCCGTAATGACATCAACACAACCAACGGCAATTTTGCTACAAGCGAACGTTTTAACGGACACAATTAAATTATAATTTTAATGAAAGACATCGCAATCTATGGCGCAGGGGGACTCGGACGTGAAATCGCCTGTCTGATAAGAATAATCAATGAGAGTAAAGACGAGCCAGAATGGAATCTGATTGGATTCTTTGACGACGCAGAAAAATTAAAAGGAAAGATGATTTCGCATTATGCACAGTGTTTCGGAGGCATAGAGGAACTTAATAGCTATTCCGATGAACTTTTCCTTACCATCGCTATTGGAAATTCGAAGGCAGTGCATACAATTTTGCAGAAGATATCCAATCCTAACGTGCATTACCCAAACTTGATACATCCTGATGTGGTTTTTTCCGACAAGGAGACCTTCGCCATAGGAATAGGCAATATTATTCAGCGCGGATGTAGTATTTCCTGTGATGTTTCTATCGGAGATTTTAATATAGCCAATGGAAGTGTTGCAATAGGGCATGATGACAAAATCGGTTCTTTCAACACAATAATGCCTGCTGTGAGGATATCTGGAGGCGTGACAATAGGTGACTTCAATTTCTTTGGTGTAGGTTCAATCATACTACAGTATATAAAAATAGGTAATGAAATCCGTCTTGGTGCTGGCAGCGTACTTATGACAAAGCCAAAAAACGGACAACTTTATATGGGCAATCCCGCTCGCAAAACAGAATTTTAATAACATAAAAAAGCTAGAATGAAAAGTATTGACGAATTTGTAAATCTCTTTGGGGAACTTTTTGAGGATACCGATACCGGTAATTTCACTGCAGACACAGATTTCCGTGATAATGACGAGTGGTCTTCTTTAATAGGTCTTTCTGTTATCGCTATGGTAGACGACGAGTTTGATGTATCTCTTAAAGGAGACGATATAAAGAATTCATCCACTATTGGTGACATATATAAACGTATCAAAGAACACGTAAATGAATAATTGAGAATATCGCTCCAATGGTACCGTTGTAGCGGTCTGATG
>CAVCAW010000120.1:0-5406 GCA_963600315.1 Bacteroidaceae bacterium
CAGCCACAACGTCGGCAGAACCTACGTTGCCATCGCCGTCAACGTCACCTTCAACAGCGTCAGAGCTGCCCTTGAGACCCTTGATAGTGATAGTCTTTGCAACGTCAGCGCCTTCTACAGCACCCTTGAAGGTACCAATATTGATGTAACCACTCTGAGCAGGGATAGAACCGCTGCCAGTAGCTGCAATCCACTCGCCATTCAACCAGCCGTAGCCTTCAGGAACAACGGTGAGAGCGAATACACCCTCAAGACCATTAGAAGCATGAGGAGCACTAACTACATCGCTTGGCAGTGGCACAATGAAGTCTACGATAGTAGTGTCTTCATCTGCAGGAACTTCGAGGAAGAACGGTTCGCCAGCTTCGAAGCTATCCTTCTCATAGAGAGAGATAGTTGTGATGCTGTCTTCGGTAACGACGTTCTGGATAGCATAACCCTTGAAGCCTTCGTTGATTTCAGAAATCTGAGATACAGCGAATGGGAATACCTTAATATTGGTAGTACCCGCAATTACAGGGATAGTAACACCTTCGGTCTCTTCAGGATCAACAGCGTTGAAGGTCCAGAGAGAAGCAGTGTTAGAAGCATTGCCGTCCTTGTCTACACCACCCATGTTGTAGTACCAGCCTACGAGAGACTTGTTAGCAACCTGAGCGTGGAGAGAAGTGTTGCTGGTGTTGTTTTCGGCAGAGCAAATAGCGAGAGAGCTATTACCTACGTAGGTGAGTACGTAAGGAACAGGGGTCTGAGAGAGTGTGCAAACGTTAAGGAACTTGACGCTCTCATTGCCGATGTAGAGACCAGAACCCATGTTCTGGATGTATACAGTGTGAGGTTTCTCAGCGCCCAATACAGGAATTACGCGCCAGAGAGCGAGTGACTGGCCATCGAGCTCGCCAGATTCGTTGGCAGCCCAACCAATTGCGCCACCCTTGCCGGCAGCCTTAGCGTAAACAGAAGCTCCGTGAGTGTAGTTGTCACCTTCGCGAGTTTCGTCGGTATTGCTGATATAGTACCATTTGCCAGCTGTAGGAACGACCATGTCGTTGAGGAAGTTTGTTCTGGCGGTGTTGAGGGCAGTGTAAACCTTGTCGAGGTCAGCCTTGACAATCTTGCCTTCTGTATCAAATTCCTGAGCGGCAGCAAGAGCGGTTGTATAAGCGTCAACGGTTTCCTGACTAGCAATGTTACCCATTTCTTCACCTACAGTAGCAAACTGGAGTTCGCTTTCAGCAGTAGAAACGAGAGACTTGAGTTCAGTAGGATCTGCATAGAGAGCCTTAACGGCAGCAATCTTAGCGGTGAGGTCAGTAACCATTTCCTCAGTAGCAGTTTCGGCAGTGATAGCTTCGCTAGCAGATGTGGCTGCAGCCTTCATTGCGTCAGCAGCATCCTTCATGCCTTCAGTGTAGTAGTACTGAGAGAGGTCAGTGCTGATAGCACCAGGATAGAGCTGGAACTCAGCATAGGTGAAGTAGCGGTTGCCACTGTTAATCTTCTCCATGTCGAAGCGGATATACTTGTACTCAGCGCCAAGTTCAATGAGCGGAGAGGTGTAGTATTCACCAGCGGTATCGTATGTCTTAGGATAGATTGTGGTTATCTTTGTCCACTGGTCGGTAGCATTGTAGTAACCAGTGGTATCGTTGGTAGCGTAGATACCAATCTGAGTAGGCTGAGCGTTGCCATTGTTGGCACGGCGTACAGTGCGGAGAACGAATGAAGATACAGGAGTCTTAGAGAGGTCTACCTGCAGGTAGTCAGTAGACTGGCTGCTGTGAGCGTCATCATACTTGATACCACCACTCCATGAGCTGTGGAAATATGCCCAGTCATCATTAGCATCCTTGTTGCCGTCAGCGGTGATGATACCGTCGATGAGGGCAGCGTAGCGACCTTCAGAAGATTCTACACGGTTGCAGAGGAACTGGTTGCCCTCTTCGCCAGGAGCGACAGCGTCGTCAGCCTGAGTGACGAGAGCGTTGTCAAGGTCAGCGCTTACAACGAAGAGGTTATCGTAGATTGAACCAGCTTCTTGGATCAATTCGTTGAGAGCGTCGTTGATGCCAATCTGGTCATGAGCCTTGATTGCTTTAGCGATGTAGTCCTGATCGGTAACGGTAGTGATATACCAAGAAGAACCAGAGTTGCGACCGCCATTCCATGTTACGAGTGTGTTACCCTTACCAGCACCGGCAGAGTGACCGTTGGTGTGGAATGCATAAGCGTTTTCGCTGTCGTAGATATTCCACTCACCGCCACCCAGACTTCTGAAGTAGGTAGTGCGGTTAGTAGTTTCTGCCATGTTAATCTTCTGAGACAGACCTGTTGCAGCACCAGAGATATAAGCATCGTAGAGAACGTTCTTAATCTTCCAACCATCGTTGTATTTCTCAATCTTCCACAGATAAGCGTAGTTGGTAGCATCGAAATCACCCCACTTAGGAGTAGTAGCGTCAGCGCCATAAGCACCCTTCTCTACACCCTGCTGATTGAAGTATTCAGAATAAGAGCTCTTGATGTAGTAGTAACCTTCAGAAATAGGAATGCACTTATCGTTGATTCCGTCATAAGCTGCCTTGAGCTCTTCGTAGAGTTTTCCATATTGATCTTCAGTCAAACCCTGAGTCAATGCAGTCTGAGCGTTAGTAATGAGGTTGTTGTATTCATCAACGTCCGACTGGTTGAAATAACCAGGATCGGTACCGATTGGGAACTCCATGTCTTCAGTGATAATCTGGTCAAGGAGAATCTGGAGCTTGTCGGCGTTAGAGTTTTCCTGTACAGTCCAGAGCTGCCATGTTGTGCCATAGCCACCCCATGGTTCCATGGAGATGTTAGGAGACTGGGCACCGAGCTTGTAGTAGTAAATCTCAGAACCGTCTTCATTCTGAGGTACCGGGTTCTTGCGGGTGATTACCACACCACCAGTACCTTCACCAGTAGTACGTTCAGAAGCACCATCGGCAACAAGAACAGTGAACTCCATTGCTTCAGCAGCCTCGCTCCACTCGCAACCACAGAGAACATCGTAACCGATAAGGTCGTGGCCATCCATGCCGAGGTTGTTTTCGAAGTCCATTTCTTTCCAATAGGCATCGCGGCCTACATTCTTCAAACGGTACACATCGTAACCGTCGATGGTGTTGCCAGTCTTTTCGAACATCCATAGGGTGTAATCATCGGTAAGCTGGCTCACAAGACCATTTGTACCGCTTGCATACGTACTATGGGTGACGTTGAGCATAGCGTACTTAACTCCTTCTTCAGGCAATTCTGCCTGAGTGCTAAGAGAGTACTTCTGCGCACTGGCACCCACTGCCGCAAAAAGCATTGCGAACAGTGCAATCAAAGAGTAAATCTTTTTCATGTGCGTAAAGTTTACAGTTAATAATAAAAAGTATATATCACCGACAAAGATAATACTTTGCTCTGATTGGGCAATACAAACCACCTCGTTTTTTCGGCAGAAAGATGCGGCTTTCTGTAATTTTCACAATTTTCGGTTAAGATTTATTTAAAATTGCACAAAAAGCTCCGAAAAACTGTAATGTTTTACAACCGACGTTACAAACTGCCAAGCAAGAGCTGTCGACCGATTTTAGAGTTGAGCGAACTGGTAAGTTTCGGCGGAAATTGACAAGTGGTTCGGTGGGAATCGATGTCGATTTCGGCGGAAATTGATATCAACTTCCGCCGAAACGCAACAGCCAGGTCAAAACGATTTGGCAAGAGAAGCACGCATTTTATAGATGAGGCGCACATTGGAAATTTGTTGAGAGAAAGGTGAGGAAAGTCATCTCAAGACTCAGCCCGAAGCACCGCATGGGCGGAGCTTCGGGCTGGCTATAGAGGTTAGATGTGTCTATGCAGAATGGAGCCGATGGTTAGTTGGCTGATTTGTCGCCGTAGTCGACTGCGGCTTTGACAAACGACATAAACAGTGGATGGGGTTTGAGCACGGTGCTTTGGTATTCGGGGTGGAACTGTGTGCCAACATACCAACGCAGGTTGGGCATCTCGACTATTTCGACGAGGCCCGTGGAGGGGTTGCGCCCAACACACTTCATGCCGGCAGCTTCGAAGTCGTCGAGGTAGGTGTTGTTGAACTCATAGCGGTGGCGGTGGCGTTCGCTTACTACTACCTTATTATATATAGAGGCTACGCGGCTGTCCTTGACCAGCTTGCAATCATAGGCTCCAAGGCGCATGGTGCCGCCCATGTTGGAGATGTGCTTTTGGTCTTCCATCATATCGATGACGTTGTGGGTGGTATTGGAGTCGAGTTCGCTACTGTTGGCATCGGCTAGACCGAGCACGTCGCGAGCAAACTCTATGACCATCATCTGCATGCCGAGGCAGATGCCGAAACAGGGCACATCGTGGGTGCGTGCATACTGGGCGGCAAGGATTTTGCCCTCAGTGCCTCGCTTGCCGAAGCCCGGACAGATGACGAGACCGTCTTGAGACGAGAGTTGGTCTTGGAGGTTGTCGGCTGTGAGAAATTCAGAGTTGATAAAGGTGATTTCAACCTTGCGGTTGTTGTAGGTGGCAGCGTGAGAAAGGCTCTCGCTGATGGACTTGTAGGCATCTTGCAGATTGTATTTGCCCACCATGCCAATGCGCACAGTGGCGGTGGCATTGCTACGCAGTTCGAGGAACTTGCGCCAGGGGCCAAGTGAGGGTGTCTCGCCTACGGGCACTGCCATCTTGCGCAGAATGGCAGCATCGAGTCCTTGACGCTGCATGTTGACTGGCACCTCATAGATACTGGGCATGTCTTCGCTCTGAATGACACACTCGAGGTCGACGTTGCAGAATCCTGCCACCTTCATACGCATTTGGTCGCTGAGGTGCTTCTCCGTGCGCAAGATGAGTATGTCGGGCTGTATGCCGTAGCTGAGCATCTCTTTGACGGAGTGCTGGGTGGGTTTGGTCTTGAGTTCGTCGGCAGCACGCAGATAGGGCACATAGGTGAGGTGGATGCTGACGGCATCGGTGCCCAGTTCCCACTTGAGCTGGCGAATAGCCTCAAGGTAAGGGGCACTCTCTATGTCGCCTATGGTTCCTCCGATTTCGGTTATCACAAAGTCGTAGCCGCCCGTATCGCCCAAGTATTTTATGTTGCTCTTTATCTCGTCGGTGATATGGGGGACAACTTGTATGGTCTTGCCCAGGTAGTCGCCGCGGCGCTCCTTGTCGATGACCGACTTATAGATACGACCGGTGGTCATGGAGTTGGCGCGTGTGGTCTGTATGCCTGTGAAGCGTTCATAGTGACCGAGGTCGAGGTCGGTCTCCATGCCGTCGACGGTGACGTAGCACTCGCCGTGTTCATAGGGATTGAGTGTGCCGGGGTCGATGTTGATGTAGGGGTCGAACTTCTGAATGGTGATTTTGTAG
>CAVCAW010000121.1:0-5238 GCA_963600315.1 Bacteroidaceae bacterium
GTTCCAATGCTGTTATTTCTTTAAGCACGTTTGTGCGGTAGGCATACATACCAATATGTTTATAGAAGACGTGACTTTCCGCCCATTTAGCTTTCTCAAGTCCCCTTAGATATGGTATCACAGAGCGACTGAAATAGAGAGCCTTCATATCCTTGCTAATTACAACCTTGGGGGAGTTCGGGTTTTCCAAAGCAAGTGTGTCGCCTAGGTCAAAAGGTTTTACAAGTGTTGCAATTTGTGTATTTTTATCTATAAAGCAGCTCTTAATGGTTTCTATTTGCTTAGGATGAATAAAAGGCTCGTCACCTTGTATGTTAATGACTACATCGTATCTCTCCGCACCTAGTTTGCTAGCAGCCTCCCAACATCTATCAGTACCACTTTTGTGGTCAGTTCGAGTCATTACGACATTTCCGCCAAAATCCTTAACTGCTGTTGCAATTCTGTCGTCATCTGTCGCAACATATACATCGTCACACAAGCCTTTTACTCTCTCGTATACACGTTGTATGATATACTTTCCTCCCAATTTCGCCAGCGGCTTTCCTGGAAATCTTGTCGATGCATACCTGGCTGGTATAAGTGCTAGAAAATTCATGTTATTGCAGTGTATAGTGAATTAAAGTTCTATTATATCTTCGTAAAACCCTTCATCTTCCATTTCTATTGAGTCAGATGACGACACGAATGAGTCTCCACAGTAGTCGAAATCTGACGGTATTTGAAATTTTTCGCTTTGAGAATAGCCAAGCGATCGGTCGTTGAAGACTTTTTTCATAAATATTGCCCAAATCGGAAGTGCCATAGATGCACCTTGTCCCATAGAGGTACTATTAAAATGTATGTTGCGGTTTTCTCCTCCAACCCAACAACCAGTAACCAACCTTGGTACAATACCCATAAACCAACCGTCTGAGTTCATTTGCGTGGTTCCTGTCTTGCCAGCTATTTCTCCCGTAAATGAGTACTTTCCTCTAAGCCTTCTTCCAGTACCTTGGTCAATCACAGCCTTCATCATGTCTAACATTTTGTAAGAACTATTGCTGCTGATAGCCTCGTTTGCGTTAGTGTGGAATTTAGCAATCACAGTGCCGTTGCTATCCTCTATACGTGTGACCATAAGTGGTAATACTCTCATTCCGTGGTTGGCAAAGGCTGAGTAAGCACTGACCATTTCCTTTACTGAAATTTCGCATGTTCCCAAACATAATGTAAGATTAGGATCTTTTATATTGTGGCGTATACCAAAATTTTTCAATATTTGCACAAAAGCCCCAGGCCCATATTTGTTGATTAGGAAAGCAGAAATCCAGTTGTTTGATTGAGCAAGAGCCCATTTTAAAGGTACCATTTCGCCGTAGCGTGCCTTGCTACCATTTCGTGGGGTCCAATTCCCATAGGTCTGCTGCTGATTTAAGACTAAATCGCATGGAGTCATGCCGTTTTCCATGGCAAGAGAATATAGGTATGGTTTTATTGTGGAACCTACTTGTCGATGACCTTGTGAACACATGTCATATTTGAAGTTGTTGAAATCTACTCCTCCTACGTATGCTTTTACATAACCTGTTGACGGATCCATTGACATAACCCCAGCCTGCAGAAACGACTTGTGGTAAAGTAATGAGTCTAGTGGAGTCATCGTTGTGTCTACATCGCCATGGTATGTAAATACAGTTAATGGAACAGGTTTGTTGAAAGCTTGCACTATATCTTCCTCCGAAGCTCCATTAGCTTTCATTTGCTTATACCGTTCACTTTGTCTAATGGCTCGCATAATGAGATTTCTGCGTGTTACAAGTCCAACTGACTCCGCATAAGGGTATTTAGAAGTCCCCTTTTTCTCCTTGTTGAAAACATGCTGCAACCACCGAAGATGTTCCTTTACAGCTTGTTCTGCATAACGCTGCATACGAGAGTCTATGGTAGTGTATATTTTTAATCCGTCAGTGTAAATGTTGTACGGAGTACCATCGTCCTTTACATTTTTATTGCACCATCCGTATAGAGGATTATTATCCCATTCGGATTTAGCGTCGTTATATTCTAATTCTGAATAATAAGACTCTCTTAGCGGCCTGTCTGCCATCATAATCTGTCGCAAATATTCTCTGAAATAAGTGGCTATGCCATCATTGTGTGAGACTCGTTGAAAATTCACACCAAGCCCTTGTTCCATATAAGCTTTAGCTTCTATTTCTGAGATAAACCCTTTTTCTTCCATTAGTTGTAGAACCACATTGCGACGCTCTTTTGTAAGTTCCGGGCTGCGTATTGGATTGTAATATGATGGATTCTTGCACATTCCCACAAGCATTGCTGCTTCTGGAGCTGTTAGTTCAGAAGGTAACTTGTTGAAATATATCTTGGCGGCACTCTTTATTCCCACAGCATGGTGTAGGAAATCGAAATAATTCAGATAAAGCGTGAGAATCTCGTTTTTGGAGTAATAGTGTTCAATTTTTATTGCGATTATCCACTCCACAGCTTTTTGCATTACACGCTCTGTGGCATTTCTTGTAACAGAAGTATATAACTGCTTAGCGAGCTGTTGCGTAATAGTGCTGCCGCCACCAGCTTGTTTGTGACGTAGTATGCCACGAAGGACCACAGCGCGGAACAACGATCTCAAGTCAACTCCAGAATGTTCGTAGAACCTCTTGTCTTCCGTTGCGACTAGTGCATTATACACACATGGGGCAACTTCGTCATATCTTGTTATCATACGGTTTTCGCTGTATGACCACGTGCCTAGCAATTCTCCATCGCTTGAAATAACTTGCGAAGCATATTTACGAATAGGATTTTCAAGTTCCTCAATAGGGGGAACGTATCCAATCCAACCATTCCAGATTGCCGTAAATAACAAACTGATTCCTATTATGAATGTGGCTGTCAAGCCCCATAATATGTAGGTTATTTTTTTTCTCATCTCTTGTCTTTGTCTTTTGAGTGACAACCATTATTGCCCATAAAATCGAAGACATTATAATCACCGCCCGAATGCTACGGGTTTTTTAGGCGATAAGATTTAAATATTCGTTTGTTTGCAAAGATACTGCATTTTATTCTTATAACCTTGAAAAAGACTGCCGTCTGTGCCCGTTTTTTGAAATGTTAACGATTTGTTCTTTTTTTACGCATAATACCATATTAACTCTTTCATTCATGCAAAGAATAGTGACCATTGGGCCTCACATAATTTTGCGATTATCTAGATTTGCGATGTTTTCTTCGTAACTTTGCAGCTCGGTTAATAAAATCCGTTAGTTTATGATGTCGAATTTTATAATTCAGCTACTAATAATTTTGGGTGTCGTTCTCACTGGCTATGTTTCCTCGAAGTGCAATTTGTGGCATACTGACATGAATCGTATGATGTCACGTTTTGTTCTAAATGTTAGTTGCCCGTTAATTATTCTAGCATCGGTCATGGGCAAGGGTGTTAAGTATGAGTCCTCAGAACTAATGCAATTGGCTTACGTTTCACTCATTCTTTATGCTGTGCTATTCGTTGGTGCATATTTGTTTTCTGCAGTCTTTCGCTTTAAACCACATGAAATAGGGTTTGTCCGTTTCTCCGTAATGTTTGGCAATGTTACATTCATTGGATTCCCAGTCGTGACGGCTCTGTATGGAGCAAAATCAGTATTTTATGCAGCAGTTCTCACAATTCCATTCAATTTACTGATGTTCTCTTTTGGCGTGCTCTTCGTAAAAGGTCAAGGAAAGGTGTCAGAATTGTTGCAACGCAAAATACTATTCTCACCATGCATTGTAGCGTCTGTTTTAGCTTTCGCAATTGCTGCTACTGGTTTGCCATTTCCAGAACCTGTAGGTGTGTTCTGTCATTTGATTGGTGATATGACTATACCCTGTGCATTGCTCTTAGTTGGAAGCGCTCTTGCTACCATTAGTCTACGCGACATGGTCGGCAATCCTTGCGTATTTAAAGCTGTATTCTTGCGATTGCTTCTGGCTCCTGCCTTAGTTGTCTGCATATTGGAATTTGTGCCGTGTTCATCTTTGGTCCGCAATGTTGCTGTCATACTTAGTGGAATGCCCATGGCTGCCAATGGTATAATGCTATGCCTACAATACAATCGTTCCTCACGCGAGATGGCACAAGGTATTTTTCTGTCAACACTTTGTAGTGTTGTCACTATTCCACTCTTGGTTTGTTTAATAGATTTTGTCTATGCCTGAAGTTAAGAAGCAAACAACACTATTGCCTTTCCTTTTTGAGGAAATACGCAACATTAGTAAATCTCGAATCAAGGAGTTCCTAAGTGGAGGACGTATTCTTGTTAACGGCAAGACTGTTACTAGATATGACAGCCCGCTAGTCCCAGGCGACAAGATTACAATCAGCAATAATAAGCCCGTTAGAAGTGCAGGGTTAAACAATCGCTACGTGTCACTTGTTTATGAAGACCGAGACCTTGTTGTGATTGAAAAGCGTGAAGGCATTTTGTCAATGGCTACATCTCACCACTCTTTTTGTATCAAAACCGTTTTAGACAATTATTTTGAACGTACTCGCCAGCATTGTCGTGCTCACATTGTTCACAGGCTAGATCGTGACACGTCTGGGCTAATGATATATGCAAAAAACCGCGAAACGCAGCAACGATTTGAGGCTAATTGGAAAAAAATCGTTTTTGATCGTCGCTACATAGCCGTAGCAAATGGAATACTCCGCACTGACTCCGGAACTATTACAAGTTGGCTAAAAGACAACAAACAGTTTTTCACTCAAAGTAGCCCTGTGGACAATGGTGGCAAAATAGCAATAACACACTACAAAGTTATCGATAGGGGAGAGCACAATTCCCTCGTAGAACTAAGACTTGACACTGGACGTAAAAATCAAATCAGAGTGCATCTGTCTGACCTTCACCATCCAGTTATAGGTGACCAGAAATATGGAATAGCTTCTCTCCAAGACCCAACAGATAAGGGATTCAAACGTATGTTCCTCCATGCATTTCGCTTGTTTTTTTTCCATCCCATTACAGGCGAGGAATTTCATTTTTCAACGCCCATACCACAAGAGTTTCTTGAAATGTTGTAAAACAGACATAATGATTTGTTGAAAACGCCTTTGTATACCACAATGAAATTTATTACCTTTGCAGCAAATTAAACACTAACGAGATGCTTACGTTAAATCAAATTGCTCAAAACACCGAAGAGGTCGTGAAAGGCCTTGAAAAGAAACATTTCAAGAATGCTTCA
>CAVCAW010000122.1:0-1397 GCA_963600315.1 Bacteroidaceae bacterium
ATAAAGAAGAGCCGCCTTGACATCCTCCAGCTGCATGTCGGCAGAGCATGTGAAAAGCGAATTCCCACCGCTCTGCATTTCCTTCAGGAGCTCAACCACCGAAAATTGCAAAGCGTCACGCTCTGGGCCGACTACTTTCAACGCTTTGTCTTTTTCTTCTGCAATCTTGTAAAGCCACTCGATGATGAACCTGCACGCTTCTATCCTTTTTTCAAATCTTTTGATAGTGCTTTCTATGTCGTTTTTTTTCGTGACGATGATATTCCGTGCGCCGTCTTCTTTCTTGCTTGCATACCCTTTTATCGTCATGAAATAAAGCAATGTTCGGATACGTTTCTCTGTAGAAGATTCTATTCCGTCATGCACGGCGTTGTCGTTCAGCTGTTTGTAAGAGATGCATAGCGATTCCTCCGGTATGTGCTCAAGGATATACCTTTCCAGTTTTGCGTAATTCTCCAACATCTGTCGGGGCTTACGTTGAGTGCTACTTACATCCTGCAAGTAGGCGGTAATGTCAAGGGTATCCGCAAGGATTCCATCTTGTCGCATCCGTTCTACGGCAGACACTATGTCCTTTTTACTCAGCCCCAAAATGTCCGCCAAATAGTCAATGCGCGATTCTGCCTCACTATCCTGTGCTTTGGCGATGTGCTTCTGCGAAATCAATGACTTTATGATGCGTACGGCGTTTTCTATCTCGTCATTGGAGAAAAGAGGCGATTCTACTATGCGCTTCCTGGCTTCATCCATGTTCTTCACTGTTATGCCAGTGGCATAGACATGCGGAACATTGGTACCACGTTCAACATAACCGCTTTGCTCAAGGGCGGAAATGGCTGTGCGCACTCGCGTCTCAATGTCTGAGACAGAATCGTCCCAGCCTGCCTGACGGGCGATTTCCAGCGCAGAACAACTGACAGACGGACGGGCTTTGGTGAAGTCCTTTACGGCTTTCCACACCTGTTGTATTTCGCTAATGCTCAATTTCGTTTGATTGAGCAGTATAAAGTGCTTGTCCAAATCATTGTCACTATAGAGCACGAAACATTTGGCGTTGAGATGAGGGTCTCTCCCGGCACGTCCTGCCTCCTGCACATAGTTCTCCAAAGAGTCGGATATGTCGTAATGTACAACCAGTCCCACATCACTTTTGTCCACGCCCATGCCAAAAGCGGAAGTCGCAACGATAATTCTCACCTTGTCAGACATGAAGGCATCTTGGTTATGTACCTTCTCGTCGGCATCCATCTTGCCGTTATATGGCAATGCTTTCAAGCCGTCACGTGTCAGCTTTTCGGCGAGCTCTCGAGTTCGTTTGGTACGCGACACATAGACAATAGTTGGGCTTTCATCCGTTTCAATGAGTGCCCGCAGTCGCGAATATTTGTCATCGTCAG
>CAVCAW010000122.1:1436-5197 GCA_963600315.1 Bacteroidaceae bacterium
CAGGATACTGGTATATGTCCGAATGTCCTGTCTCCGAATTTCTTCTTTTGATATTCCCTGATAAACTTCCCGATATACAGATAGTCTACTCTGAAATCCTGTCCCCAAGCCGAGAAGCAATGCGCCTCGTCAATTACGAACCTTACCACATGACGAGCCAACAAGATTCGTTCAATGGTCTTTGAGCGTAACATTTCCAGAGCGATATACAACAATGACGCATCACCGTTCTGCACACGTTCTATGGCCAGCGAACGACTGATGGGATCAAGCAAACCGTTTATAGTCACAGCTTCCGTGATTCCCCTGTCAGCAAGGTTATCCACCTGGTCTTTCATCAAAGACTGCAAGGGAGATATAACCACCGTTAGACCATGCACGCTCCTGCCAGCCATCAAAGCCGGCAACTGGAAAGTAAGCGACTTACCTCCACCTGTAGGAAATATGGCCAATAGAGACTTGCCGTCCACAGCCGCCTGTACTGCACTCTCTTGTAGCGGCTCCCCATTGTACGTACGGAAGGAATCATATCCGAACAAGATCTTGAGATTGGACCGGATATCCAACTGACGGCTGCAATAGCTACACCCTTCATGGCAATGTGTGTGACGGAGTACTTTGACAATATGCTCTACTTCCGGATAGTTGTGCAACACCCACCCTGCTGTAACCGAAGAATCTTCGTCAGTCCCAATGAGAGCTAAGGCAAACGCCAAGCCACACGGCGACTGATTGATAGCGGAAATCAAGTCGGCGTTGACGCATATTTTACCTTCATATTCTGAACGTATCCAGTTGACAAGGTCTGTTTGGCTACAAGAGACTTGCGCTTTCATCATTTCGAGAAATCCCTGAAACTCCATCTCCCGACAAAGCAGAGCCGCAAAAATATTACGTTTTTTCTCTGAGAGCAGATTCCATTGAGCAATCTCGTCCATCAACAATTCACGGGCTTTCTCACAGTCATTCACAGGATTGTTCAACTGATCGCTCATAAGCTTGTCATCTTTCACCAAATGATGGTAAGGACGCTTTGGGAAAAGTAACGGGGAGACATAAAGAGTGTCTACCAGGAGCCATTTCAACTGTTGTCCATCATGTGGGAACAAATACTCTGCATCATGATGTACGATGTTGTGGCCACAAATGAAATCCACATTTCCTTCCTCAAAAAAACTTTCCAAAGCTTTTTTGTCGTTTTCGTGAAACGTCGCTTCATCATAACGCAAAGCTCCTATATCGTGAACTCTATGGTCTTTCAGCCCCACCTCCGTGTCAACGAACGCCCAATGGTCAGACTTCCTCTCTTTTTGGGGTATAAACTTTATGTCATTTGGAGAAAATTCTTTCGCATTTGACCATAGTTCTCCCTTGATGCCGGCATCGGCATCAACCGCCATTTTGTTTCTAACTCCGAAGATAAGGTCAAACAATGACATATAATATGATGAAATACAAGGCAAAGATACAATATTCTTCCTACATCACCAAATTAACGTGTCCCTCAGCGCTGTTTGTCAGAATCGCAAGTTCGCATATTTGGCTAAATTCGTGTGGGAAATCATATGCGTTGCCCTGCAAAAGCGCATAAACTCATGGGATTATAGCCGTGGACTTATGCACTTACGGTCGTGCTTCAATCCTCTTCTTCTGTGTATCTTCATCGTCAGAAAAGTGCCCTCTCCGGAGCAGTACTACTGATATTGCGGAACAGTACTACCGATATTGAAAAGCAGTACTACCGATATCGCCGAGCAGTACTACTGCTCTGAACGGGGCATTTTCCCAAGGACAAGTACGCAAAGAGACGTTCTGCAAATCCGCTCATAAGCGTTCACCTCCCGTTCATAAATGTTCTCTCCACGTTCATTTCCGTTCACTCTCGTTCATAAAATCACGCCGAATTTAGCAAAAAAGTCAAGAGTCAGGAAAAACGGTTTCTCATATTGTACAACCATAACTCCCCATATTGTACAACTATAGCACCTCATGTTGTACGTTCATACGACCTCATGTTGTACAACCTTGAAAGGTCATGTTGTACATCCTTGGAAAGCCATACCGTACAACCTTGGAGTCTCATTATAACAGCCATCATAATGGCATGGAAACCGAGTTCGCAAGGGAAGGAAAACTACTACTGATAACATGAATGGGTATCACCGGTATATGCAGTCCCTTCTTCTCGGCTTCTTCGTCTTCTGTGCCGTCATTGCAATGTTGATGGCGTAGCTCTATGGGAAGTGGCGAACGAACAACCGCCTGGTCTTAGGCCGAATGCTTAAGCAGGGCGGCTTATCCTTAATTTAGGGAGCCACTATGCCAAATTTTGACTAACTTGTTTTTTATCTAAATCGAATCTGAAAATTCAAGTCAATGTAATAATGTCCTTTGTTCTCATAAATAAAGCCGAAATCACCCTTCTTGGAGTTCTTTGTACCAGACACTCCATTTTTGTAAGTCAATGCGTTGACCTCAGTTTCCGCAAGCTCCCTTTTCTCCAAATAGGACTTAGCTTTTGCCACGGCTATATCTTTTCGCATTCCTCTGTCCGGACGGTCAAAAAAAGTATTTTCAAAAAGATAATTGCAAAAAACGTCATCAGAGGTGGCTCGATAGTACAACATATCGCCATTTCGCCTCACGTCGATAAAACCGCCAGTCAGCTTCTTCCGACCATTCCATATAGAAGTTGCCGTCAAACCAGCAAACGAATCAAAGAGAAAGTCCTTGAATTTTACAGGATAGAATATCTGAGGATTTTTGATGTTGATTGGGTTTAATTCAATGACTTTTTTACACACTTCCTTAACATTTGAATTACACGCCCCATAGTACAAAGCTTGTGCAAGCACTGCAATACTCAAAACCTCATCCATATGAGAGTCAACAACGGCAATGTTTTGCTCGAAAATTTCATCTCGACATCCTACATATTCAAGAGAGTATTTCTCCTTGATTGCATCCATGATAGAAAGAAATGCATCCTTAGCGTTTAACTCATGCATTGCTCTTTCGTCGCACCCTATAACCTCAAAAGAGAACCCTGATGTTTGTGAACAGTTGAATAGAGTTGCTGGACGGCCAATATGAGATTTTATCGAAAAGCCTTCTGTCGATTTTGAATGGTCAAGGGAGTTTTCATTGGTTATGATAATATCAGTTTTAGTGCCATATTTCTCTTTGGCGATTTGTGATAGATTTGCTTTAGGGGTGTCTATGCCAAGTGATTCCAAAAAATCCTGTACATCTACGACTTCCACAACACGAGTAGCGCTTAGGGCTTTTATTTTATCGTATAAAAGTTGCGCATAATCAGATAATTCGGGAGCTGTTACAACAGTTATTTCCTCTCCATCCTTAGTAGCCTTTATATATGCGGCATTTGCCTCGATAAAACGCTCAAATATCAACATCTTGTCAGGTTCGTCTCGTATGATATTTATAATATCTATGTATGTAGAGTCATCTTTTGTTAATTTGGGCGAAGCACCATATATGCGTCCATCACCAAGTAAACGCATAAAAACGTATGCTTCTGTCCACTCTCCTCTATTGAATTTCCATGTTGCCATATTATAAAATATTATTGCCTTTCAATGTTTTAAGCAATTGCGCAGCTGTGGCCTGTACCGCTGGTACGGCAACACTATTGCCAAATTGTTTGTATGCAGAAGCGTCAGCGACCACTATTTTGAAATTATCTGGATAACCTTGCAAGCGTGCCCATTCACGTGGTGTCATCTTGCGCCATCCCATTT
>CAVCAW010000123.1:0-5127 GCA_963600315.1 Bacteroidaceae bacterium
CGCCACAAATACGGATCGTATCAAGTACGACAGAAACTCTCCGAGCACTGCCCGGTACTGGTGGATGCGCTCCCCGCACCCGTGGCGCGCGTACAACGCCCGTCTCGTGACCACGTCTGGTGCTCTTGACAGCAATAATGCGGACGTTGGTCTCGGCGCGGTGGCGGCTTGTGTAATCTACTAATCCCCGAATCCGCGCCCGTTAGGGCGCGTTAAGAAAGGAGGTGACCCACTATTAGTGTACTTAAAGCAAATCGAGGCGAAGGGAAATTTGAGGTTTTGACCTGCGTAAAGGCACTCTGTACATATACGGTCACTGTGTGCAAGAGCGAAAAGAATTTCCCTAAGCGCAATCGATGGATTTTGACACAGCCTATCGTAACAGAAGCTCTTGCAGCAATGTCATGCATAAGGCACGCTAATGCGGTCAGAGTAGTGGAGCGCGAGGATTATATCTATCGTTACTCCGAACAACAAAAGGCGTTCGCACACTTAGAAGCACTTCTTTCGCTCATCGAAATCGCCTACGGTGTACTCGGCGTAGAGGTCAAGGCAGTGGAACATTGGACAGGTCTTGTACTTCAAACCGAGGAAAAATTGCAGGCATGGAAAAAGAGCGACAGAGAACGGTATAAAACCATAAGGGAGGGTTCTGCGTCTTAATTAGACGTTGACCATATTAGGGAGGATGCTGTTAGACAACGACTGCCCGGAACTGGTGGATGCGCTCCCCGAACCCGTGGAACGCGAACAACGCCCGTAACGTGAACACGTCTGGTGCTCTTGACAACAATAATGCGAACAATGGTAACGGCGCGGTGGCGGATTGTGTGAGAGTTAGTTTATAGTAAGAGACCTGCGGTTTCCGAACTCCATACATTCACACAAGGAGTATCCTTCCTACCCTAATCTTTGAGGAAAGGGGAAATATAGACCGAGGATGCAGTTAGCCTGCGGACTAGTACTGCTATCAACCTCGGTGATTGTGAAAATCCCATGGGCAAAGATTACGAAAAAGCAATATCCTTCAAAGCACTCTATGAAGGTTTGCAGAAATGCAGTAATGGCGTAAGATGGAAAGACAGTGTAGCAATCTATGGTGCGAATGGTTTGAAGAACACTTACAAGCTGAGACAGGACTTGCTTCAATATAAGTACAAGATAGATCCGTATCAGCACTTTCAAATCCATGAGCCGAAAGAGCGCGAGATTGTGGCTACACGGATAAAGGACAGGCAATTTCAACGGGCACTCTGCGACAATTTGGTCTATAAGCAGGTCACAAATAGCTTTATCTATGACAATTGTGCTTGCCAAAAAGGTAAAGGCGTAGACTTTGCTTTAAATCGACTGAATACTCACCTGCAACGGTATTTCCGCAAATATGGTTGTACTGGGTGGGTACTGAAATGTGATATACGCCACTATTTCGCAGAGACCCGTCATGACGTTGCCAAAGCAGCTTTGAGGAAACGGATAAAGGATGATGAAGCATATAAACGCGCGGCGGAAATCATAGACAGTTTCGGCGGAGACACGGGGATCGGATTAGGTTCTCAAGTCTCGCAATTGGTGGAATTGGCTATGCTTGATGACTTCGATCATTGGATTAAAGAGAGACTACACGTCAAATACTATATCCGCTATATGGATGATTTTATTCTCATTCATGAAAGCCGTGAATTCCTTGATCAATGCTTGAAGGATTTTGGTCTTAAACTTCAATCCCTTGGGCTTACGCTTAACACTAAGACCCATGTTCACCCATTAGAGCAGGGTCTGAAATTTCTGAAATGGAGATTCATTCTCACTCCAACGGGTAAAGTCGTGCGGAAAATGCCCAAACATTCTATCAAGAAAGAGCGACATAGGCTGAATAAGTTGGCTCGAAATGTGACGGACGGGCGGTGCACGATTAAGGATATGTGGGACAATTTCCAGAGTTGGAGAGCCAACGCAAGACGTGGGAACACAAGAAGCGTTGTTATCCATATGACCCAACATTTGAACCGATTAATGAAGGAGGTACAGACACATGAACATTTTGGTCAGTATTCAAGAGCGGCTGTCTAGACTTATGTCTATTGCACAGAACAACAGTACCCGTCAGGATGCGGAAGAGGCTAAGTCGGACTACATTGCAATGATGGCTGATATCGACCTGAGCAATATCGAAGAGGACGAGGAAATGGAGGGCATGGGCAATGAGTGACAAGTTTGAAAAGGTGAAGCGTTACTACGACAAGGGTTTGTGGAAGATCGGTGCGGTACGCAACGCAGTTGTGAAGGGTTGGATAACCGCAGAGGAGTTTGAGGAAATCACGGGTGAACCGTACAATGCCTGAGAAACGATTTTACTCGATCAAACAGAGCACTAGGGATACTGTAGACGTATATCTGTGGACTGAGACAGACCGATTGTTTGTGGTTCGCGGCGTACAGCCGACTGAAAACTTGGAGGACGATATACGTCTGCGTTTCTATGATTGGTGCGAGAGCGGAGAGGAGATTTTCTATGACAGCACAGGAAAAGCGTGATTACGCTGTAAAACTGATGAAGTCCCGTGTGAGGAAGAATTCTTACACGCAGGGCAGTAAGAGAGGGTATTTCTTCGGATACCCGAAAAATACGGTGGGCGATACGTCCACGAAGGGCTATTCAGATTGTAGCTCTTCCGTAGCGGCTTGCATTAAGGCGGCTTCTGGGATTGCAATCGGCGGTAATACCTCGGCACAGGTGGCAAATCGTGCGAAGGGTCTTATCGTGGACGAGAGCGAGACGGGCTATCCCGATGAGAGTAAGTTGCTCCCTGGCGATTGCCTTTATTTCAAGGGCAATACGTCTCATACATTGGGTGTGGGGCACGTTGAAATGTACACGGGAGACAATGAGTGCTACGGTCACGGCAGCGGCACGGGGCCGAATAAGCATGACCTCAAGGCGTATTGCAAATCTCGCAATACCAACAAAAAGCGGTATTTCATGGCTATCAGGTGGATTCTTGATGACGATGAGACTGAGCCTGAGAGCGATGGAGACAAACTGCCTTTGAATAGCGGTAAGTGGAATCTGCGTGCAGGTCCCGGCACGAGTTATGCGGTACTGAATACTGTCAGAGACGGAGACGTTGAAGCTATCAGTACTGACGGATGGCGTTATGTGTGGGACGGCTCCCGTTATGGTTGGATTAGCAACAAGGCCGTGAAGGACTAAAGCAAAGGGCGCAGGCTTAAAAACCTGCGCTCTCTACTTTACAGGTGAACCCGAATACATTCTTTCCGAAAAAGAAGGTGTTCGGATTTGCACGAAATGGTGGAGTAAGGCTTTTAATATCCGAACTTTTAATCCTAATGCTATTGCTCCCGGAAATGTTGAATGTGAAGAGAAATTCTCGACCCTTCCCGTCAGGACTGTCGTAGACGTATACGGAATTGACCAAAGTATCTATGACTCGTCTTTGATAGGTAGGGTCTTTTACGTCTCCGTTTCTGAAGGAGTATAACCAGAAAGCTATTCTCTCTTTCGTCAAGGCAGGTTTCTTAGCTTGTTCATGTGCAATGCGTTTTTCTATATCGGCTTTCTCTCCCTCTAGCTCTAAGACACGTTCTTTCGTGGTGGCAGTAACTACACCCATTTCAATAGCAGACATGAGATTATTCAGACGCTTATTTACATCGGACAAAGAGGCTTTGAGGATAGGCAATACTGTGTTCTCGGCGGCTTCTTTCTCGATGATTTCTACGGCCTTTTCTGCGATCATGTCTATACGTTCATCGGTAAGAACTTCCCGAACGGTGGTTTCCACGACAAATTGCTCTATCCAATCTTTTCTCTCTGTCTCTTTCTTGCACTCTTTCTTTCTCTTCTTTTTCGCACACTTGTAATAGTAATACATGGAACCGTTCTTAGACTTCCCAGATTCTCCTACCATAGGAGATTCGCAGTGACCACAGAACAGTTTGGTGGTAAGCAGATAGTCATTATTAGCTTTGTTTTTAGCTCTTGCGGCGTAGTTGTGCTTAAACATGGCTTGCACCTTATCAAATAGCTCCTGAGAGATTATCTGAGGCATACCACCTTCGATTTCTACATCCTTGTATCGATAGGTTCCAGTGTACTTCCTATTAGTCAGTATCCCTCGAAATGAGTTTTTGTTGAACTTACTCCCGTGAGAAGTCCTATAGCCCAGGTCATTGCAATGTCTCGCTATTGCAGCACCCGATTCACCATCAGCATACATTTGAAAGATTTCTTGCACGATCTTTGCCCCTGCGGGATCTATCTCATAATGTTGGTCAGCACCTATCCGATATCCGAGAGGGATGTGTCCGCCTGTGGATTTCCCTTGCAAAGCGTTTTCGTGCATACCTCGCTTGATGTGGATAGACAGGTTCTCCGAATAGTATTCGGCATATCCTTCCATGACGGATTCAAGGATTATCCCTTCGGGCGTATCGGGTATGGACTGTTTCGCATAATAGACCTTCACTCCGTTTTTCTTCAGACGCATTTTGTAATTTGCGCTGTCATATCTATTACGGGCGAAACGGTCTATAGCATAAACGATAACAGCTTGAAACGCCTGCGTAGAGGAATCTTTTATCATTCGTTGGAAGTCGGCACGATTGTCGGTCTTACCTGAGATAGCACGATCAATGTATTCCCCGATGACGGTGAAGTTATTCCGTTCAGCGAAATCCCTGCATTCACGGATTTGACCCTCGATAGATTCCTCGCGCTGATTGTGGCTAGAGTATCTTGCATAAATTACGGCTTTAACCATAACTGTCTCTCCAATTGCTTAATTCGTTTGCCGATGGCGGCAAATTCCTTGAGAATTATGACCTTGGGTTTCAGCAGTTTATTCCGCAAGTGCTTCATCCCCCGCAAGCTCACGGCGTTTATTGAAGTCGTAAACCAACGTCATAAACTCATGCTTTTCACGGCGAGACAGATCACGATAGATCTGGAGCAGATCTGCTTCATCGTCATTTTCGGGTTGTACCTGTGCTGCGGCGGCAAGTCGTGCGTCGTCCTCTTCCGACCAGAAGAAGTCCATGACAGAGCAACCGAGACGTTCGGCGAGTTGAACCATTGTCTCCTGCTTCGGAAGTGCTCCCTTATTC
>CAVCAW010000124.1:0-5098 GCA_963600315.1 Bacteroidaceae bacterium
ATAGAATACACCTTCTGACTCTACCGTCCACACATTGCGGAGTTTTTTATCTTCAAGATACATCTTCATCAAGCTAGTCTCAGTATGGTTCATTGCCACGACTACAGTATCTTGCACTTTGTCATCTAACTGGAAATAGTTTACTTTAACATTCTGATGAACTTCTGATCGCACAAGTTGACCTTCGTTAAAATACATATGCATCTCTTTGCCCGCAATCTGATTAAAATGCAAAGAGTCTAACTGTTCGCATAGCAAAGCTTGATTAATAACTCTGATGCTATCCATTGTGGAATCGTTGAAATAAGAGTGTATCTCCTCGCCAATAATCTGCTGGCGACCATTCCACACAACAGGATTGCCATACAATGACAACACCCTAGTTTTAGAATTAAAAGACAAAGAGTCAGCAACACTTTGCACATCGGTTCTAAAAGATCGCGAATGATGGAATCCGCTAACTATCCTATAGACACTATCTGTATTCATGCAATAGCTTTCCATCTTCAAGGTGTCTGCATGAAGGAATAGAGTATCTGTCTCAGAGAAGTTTTTCACTAAAGCCTTACCATATGAAAGGCAATATCCAGTACTGTCATTGTAGTAACAGTAATCACCGGTCAATATGGATTTATTGGGCTCGTCATTATAAACAAAATCACCGAAGCCCTCTGCCACACGGTTGTCTTTATCAAACACGATAGAATCCGCCACCATTTTGGACCCACCATTCACTACAACAGAACGATTCAGAAGCACTGCCTTGTTTGTCTCAGTATTGAAGAAACCATTCTCTGTATATATATTGGTTTGACCGTTAATGACGTTCGACCGCCCTCTGGCCTGCGCATCTTTAGTTATCACATTGTAGTATAGCGTATCTGTACGCATGTTATAGTTTTCACTCTTCAATTCTACATTATAATTGAATATGGCTTGCTTGCTATGGGCATCATATTGTCCCCAATCAGACGTAAGGATATTAGTCCCATCAATCAGTTCACCACCTTCGAAGAAATACCCCATATTATACAGGCGATCATAATCCAAAGAATCTGTGTATAATGTAGACTTTCCGTGTTTCAGCACTACACCTCGATGTGTCAGGCTACGTGCCTGCGCTACTTGCGAATTGCCATCATAAAACAAGTACTCGCTTTTCAAAGACAAGGTATCACCTTGAAACATTTTCACATTTCCAAAAGCTTTGAACGAGTTGTTATCTCTGAAAAAATTTGCACTATCACATTTCAGAACAGTACCATCATGGAAAAATTCCACATGGCCTATGAATATCTGAACCCCGGGCAATTCATTTTCATCATATACTACAGAATCTGCATGACGAACTACAATTTCGGCACCTTTTGGACGACTCTTGTTTGTCTTATTTATGGTACCAACATTTTTTACTCGTTGTTTAGGTTGATAGGTAGCTCCATATAGAGAACACATAGCAAACAAAAGAAAAACAAGCATTAACAAAGAACTTGTTTTTCTCCCGTATTGAAGCAATCCTGCCAACATTTTCTTTTTCATCGAAACAATGTGCCAAATCATGTCTTCAGCCAATTGTATTTATAACCGGTCTTTTTCCAGCCGTCTTTGATACTTATATAAGTTGTCTTTATCTTTTCCTTAATCCAATTCTCAACAATCTCCTCACTTTTCCTTTCCTTAACAATCTCCGTGAGTAATTTAAAATCATCGGTCACATCGGCTCTATGCTCTGGTATTTTGTTCTTAAGTTTAACTATTGAACAAACTTTCATACCACTATTAGCATTCATAATAAAAGCTTTTGAGATTTCGCCTACACCAAGTCGTTCTACTACTTTGGCGACATCTTGGTGCATATAGTGAAGATCCTCCATTCTATACCTTGAGGACTGCGAACCCGTATTCATGTCAGTAGATGCCATTATTCCGTGGTTGCTTCTTGTTTCTTTGTCTTCCGAAAATAGAATGACAGCATTCTCAAAATCGATTTTTCCAGACCTTATCTGCGATGCCACGCTGTCTAGCCTTGCCAATGTCTTATCAACCTCTTCGTCAGACACTTCTGGTTTCCTCAGAATATGTCGGCAGTTTATTTTTTCGCCTCTTCTCTCTATTAGTTGAATTATATGATATCCATACTCTGTCTTAACAACTTTGGATACTGTTTTAGGGTCGGTTAGAGCGAATGCAACACTTGAGAATTCAGGAACCAAATCCGCACGACCCATGAATCCGAGTTCACCACCTTTTGAACTTGATGCATCAGCAGAATAAAGACGTGCAAGCGTAGCAAAGGACTCCCCTTTCTTTACCCTATCAGCATACTCTACAAGTTCTGCTTTGACACGTTCAATTTCTTCAGGTGAAACATATGGGGATTCTGTGATTATCTGCACTTCAACCTGTGTCGGTATAATAGGAAGGCTATCCATTGGAATATCCTTGAAATAGCGCCTTACTTCAGCTGGAGTAACATTGTCATCTCCAATAATCTTAGAACGAACTTGATATATTTTTGATTGTTCTATATAGGATTTGGTCAGTTGTGCCTTAAGTTCTTTGATAGACTGATTTCTATATTCAGCCAAAGCCTCCTCAGAACCAACCTGGTCCACAAGCCTTTGTAGTTCTTCGTCAACCCTACTTGCCACATCTGAAGCCGACACTTCAATACTGTCAAGTTCAGCTTGGTGCAAAAACAATTTCTGAACAGCTAGTTGCTCAGGTATAGTTACATAAGGGTCACCTTTAATGGGATTGCGATCAAACTCGGCCTGCAAACGTATCCATTCAATATCGGACTTAAGTATTGGCTCACCGCCAACTACCCAAGCCACTTCGTCAAGAACATTATTTTGAGCCATCAGCTGTGGTAGTGAAAACGATGCCACGCAAAACAATAAAAAGTATTTCAATTTCTTCATAATATCTCAATCATGGTTGTTGACCGTAGACAAAACGCTTTCGTTGAGTGTAAAACCATATTTCTCTCGGAGAGAGTTTACCCAATCTTGTTCTTTGAAAATTTGGTAATCAGACAATACAGCATTCTTCACATCAACAACTTCTTTAGGTTGTTTTATTTTTTTGCCAATAACTTTATAGAAAGGGAACAACCTATTTTCCTTCACTTTATTAACGGTTCCAAACACCTCTTTGTCTACAATTTGGTTATCACCAGCCTTATAGATGCCAAAATGAACATTCATGGCTTTGAGAGAGTCCGTTGGCATTAGTTTCTTTAGCATCAGGAGTCCCTCGTCAGTTTTGCATTTCTTCAGAATTTTCGTTACACTTGACAACAATTCCATGCTGTGTGTCTTTACTACATAGCCACGGAAACGTGGACTTTCCCATTTGTACTTTCGTTTATTATCATTAAAGAACTTTTCAAGTCCACTATTGTCATCTGTAGCTCTTTGCCAAACCAATTTGTTCGTTGCTTCATAGAGAAGCAAGCCGTCATAATACTCTGCCAAGAGATATTTCAGCGCAGGGTTCTGCCTTTCTGCTCTGTCCTGAATTTTCTTAATTATATCTTCACGTGAAAGAGAACCGCCGCTTTCTTGAACCAAACGATTTATCTCGTGTTCAGCTGCGTCTTCTCTCAGACCGCGGGCATTTAAATTTTCAAGAATATCTTTGCGCATTTCAGCAAAATTGCCAAACGGTTTTCTTGCATGTACGAACACAATATGATATCCTGCAGGGGAGGCAAATGGCCGACTATAGTGACCAGGGACAAGAGAATACACCGTATCTCTGAATTCTGGCATCATCTGCGATGGACTGAGCCAACCAAGTTTTCCTCCAGTTACGGACGAATGGCTATCTTGTGAAAAATTTCTTACCAAAACTGCAAAGTCTGCTCCATTGGAAAGTGCTCGCCACAAAGAGTCGGCCCTTGCTTTCTGTAACTCAGCAACATTCTCACTAGAATTTTGCGGAATGCGAAGAAATAAATGCGACAGCAGAACGATATCTGAGTCACCAACACTTTCCTTGACTGCATCATATACAACATGAGCTACAGAATCAGCATACGTAGAATCGTAAACATACGAGTGTAACTGGGAGTCACGGTAGAAACGATATTCTTTCCAGAAAGAAGATAGTGTATCGAGTTTTGCGTCAAGTGCAGCTCTTACTTTCAAGCGGTAATCCACAAACAGGTCTACGTATTTGCGGATTTCATCCTTCGATGTAACCTTGCCACCGACACTGTTTTTATTTAGCGAGTACTCAAATTCAGAACGTGTAACATCACGTCCCGCCACAGTCATTAGCACAGGATCAATTTGCGCACATACGCACATTGATACGAATGTGGATATAAACAGAATCGCTATCTTTCTCTTCACCATATTCTACTGGAGCTCACACAAGGCGATGTGCTGCACTTGTTTAGTCTGGACGACTATAATTGGGAGCCTCGCTCGTTATCGTTATGTCATGTGGGTGGCTCTCGAGCACACCAGCATTGGTAATTCGCGTAAACTTGGCATTATGCAACAAGTCTATCGTGGCCGCACCACAATATCCCATACCAGAACGTAGTCCGCCTACTAGCTGATAGATAACCTCCTGAACAGTACCTTTGTAGGGCACACGACCAGCAATACCCTCAGGCACAAGTTTTTTTGTCTCTACAACACCACTTTGGAAATATCGGTCCTTACTACCATTTTCCATTGCCTCCAATGACCCCATGCCGCGATATGTCTTAAACTTTCTTCCGTTAAGAATAATAGTCTCGCCTGGAGATTCTTCAGTTCCAGCTACAAGCGAGCCTATCATTACACAATCTCCACCTGCAGCAAGAGCCTTTACGACATCGCCACTGTAGCGCAAACCACCATCTGCAATCATAGGCACGTCAGTCCCCTTGAGAGCTTGAGCTACATCATAAATGGCAGACAATTGTGGTACGCCCACACCGGCTACCACTCTAGTGGTGCATATACTGCCCGGACCTATTCCAACCTTTATGGAATCTGCGCCCGCCTCGACAAGCATCTTAGCGGCTTCGCCCGTAGCAACATTGCCAACAACGATATCCACACCAGTGAAATTTTTCTTTGCTTCCTTTACCTTATCG
>CAVCAW010000125.1:0-5092 GCA_963600315.1 Bacteroidaceae bacterium
GCTATACGCAAAGCGATGCTCCAAAGTGAGCGCGGGGAGGACGAAGGATTAATACAAAGAATTTCCGACCGTATCGGCATGACGGGTCGTGAGCAGATGGAAGTGGAGTCTATTCAGGACTTAGTAGAAATGGAGCTGATGAAGAGTCCTCGCAAGGAGGTTGCGAAGCTGTACATTGCCTACCGCAACAAAAGAAGAATAGCTCGTCAGGCGAAGATGCACGACAATTTTTTTGACATCATCAATGCTAAGAATAACGACGTGACTCGTGAAAATGCCAATATGAATGCGGATTCTCCTGCAGGCATGATGATGAAGTTCTCGAGCGAGTCCACCAAGCCGTTTGTTGACGACTATCTGCTTTCGGAAACGTCCTATGAGGCTGTGAAGAATAATCTTCTCCATGTTCATGATAAAGACTATTATCCTACCAAGAGTCTTACTTGTGTGCAGCATCCTCTCGATAAGATTCTGAAATATGGTTTTTCAGCAGGTCACGGTGAGAGCCGTCCAGCAAAGCGTATAGAGACGGCGAGTGTGATTGCTTGTATTTCGCTAGAAACGGCTCAGAACGAGATGCACGGAGGTCAAGCCATCCCTGCCTTTGATTTCTATTTGGCTCCATTCGTGAGGAGTTCTTTTGTAGAAGAGGTGAAACATATAGAAGCGTTTGAGTGTGAGGATTATAGCGACTTGTATGATGCAAAATTCCCAGACTATCTCACTTGTGAACTCACGGGTATGACTGGCAAAGAACGAGTGCTGCATCATGCTATTAATCGCACCGTCAGCCGTGTGCACCAGGCTATGGAGGCGTTTATTCACAACATGAACACTATACACTCTCGCGGTGGCAACCAAGTGGTGTTTAGCTCTATAAACTATGGTACGGACACTTCTGCTGAGGGACGTTGTATCATTCGAGAGATTCTGAAGTCGACCTATGAAGGTGTGGGCAATGGCTCCACAGCAATATTCCCTATACAGATATGGAAGAAAAAGCGTGGTGTAAGCTATCTGCCGGAAGATCCCAACTACGACCTTTATAAATATGCTTGCCAGGTGACGGCACGTCGTTTCTTCCCCAACTTCTTGAATCTTGATACTCCGTTCAACCAGCATGAGAAATGGCGCATCGATGACCCAGAACGTTACAAGTATGAGATAGCCACTATGGGATGTCGTACCCGTGTGTTTGAAAACCGTTATGGTGATAAAACTTCTATAGGACGTGGAAATATCTCGTTTTCAACGATGAATATTGTTGGTATTGCAATCCAGTGTATGGGTATTGAGAAGCAAGATGATCGTATCAACGCTTTCTTTGCAAAGCTTGACAATCTGCTTGAGGTGACTGCCGCACAGCTCAACGAACGCTATGACTTCCAGCGTACGGCGATGGCTAAGCAGTTCCCGCTTGTGATGTCGCGTCTATGGAATGGAGCTGAAAATCTTGGTCCCAACGACACGATAGAGTCTGTTATTAACCAAGGTACTCTTGGCATCGGATTCATTGGTTTGGCTGAGTGTTTGATTGCGTTGGTGGGCAAACACCACGGTGAAAGCGAAGAGGCACAGCAGTTGGGATTGAAGATTGTTACCTATATGCGTGACCGCGCTAATCAATTCAGTGAGAAATACCAACACAACTACAGTATATTGGCTACTCCTGCCGAGGGGCTCTCTGGCAAGTTTACTAAGGTTGACCGCAAAAAGTATGGCATTATCCCTGGTGTGACCGACAAGGAGTACTATACCAATTCCAACCATGTGCCAGTATACTACCACTGCAGCCCGCGCCATAAGGCAGAGGTCGAAGCTCCCTATCATGACTTGACTAGAGGTGGACATATCTTCTATGTAGAGATTGATGGTGATGCGACTCACAATCCACAAGCCATTATGGATATTGTTGACTTGATGGACAAGTATAATATAGGCTATGGGTCTGTCAACCATAATCGCAACCGCTGTATGGACTGTGGTTACGAAGATGCTACCGATGGCTTGGAGGTATGTCCTAAGTGTGGCGGTACTCACATTGATACACTGCAACGCATCACCGGCTACCTTGTGGGTACTACCGACAGGTGGAACTCGGGTAAGTTGGCAGAACTGCGTGACCGCGTGGTACACAAGTAAAACATTCGAAACATTTCCTAATATGCGTGTGCTTGACATAGTAGAAGGAACGACCGTTGACGGACCTGGACTGAGAACGTCTATATATGTTGCAGGGTGTCGTCATTGTTGCGAAGGATGCCATAATCCACAATCGTGGGATTTTGATGCCGGAAAAGAAATTAGTCAGGATGAGATTATCAACATAGTGCGTAAGAACGACTTCAATGTTACTCTTTCTGGTGGTGACCCATTGTATATGGCAGACGAGGCAGCTGGGCTATGCAGGCGTATAAAGGATGAGTTGCACAAGAATATATGGTGTTATACTGGTTTTGTGTGGGAAAACATTGTACATAAGCCCCAATTCAAGTCGCTGCTTGAAACCATAGATGTGCTTGTGGATGGCCCGTTTGTTCTTGCCCGACGCGACATATCGTTGTGCTTTCGTGGCAGTGGAAATCAGCGCATAATTGATGTGAGGAAAAGCCTCGAACGAAGTGAGGTTGTAGTTTTAAAGTATTAGACAATACTATAGTGCGGACGATGTCAGACATTGCCCGCATTATTGCTGAATAATGTTTTGCTTGTTTAAAACAATGATGTGAAATGAAAAGAGAGTTTTTGTTTGTCGTTTTGCTCGCAATGGGACTTTGCGCAAGCGCCGTGATAAAGACTGATAGTCTGAAAAGCGATATCTTAGGTTCGTGGGTGAAGTACAACGTCTATTACCCGAATGGTTTTGATTGTCAGAGAAGCAGTCGCTATCCAGTGCTTTACCTGCTTCACGGTCTTAGCGATGTGTATAGTTCGTGGGACGACAAAGCCCAGTTGGGTGAAGTGGCCGATGAATTGTTGGCGCAGGCCAAAATAAAAGAAATGATTATTATAATGCCTAATGCTGGCGGTCCAGATGTCTACAATACTTGGAATGGATATTTCAATATGCCAGGCTGGAGCTATGAGAACTTTTTTTTCGAAGAGTTGATTCCAGTGGTTGAAGAAAAATATCATGCAGGGGCAGCTAAAGGGCTTAGAGCCGTAAGTGGATTGTCGATGGGTGGTGGCGGTAGCGTGGTGTATTGCCTGAAACATCCAGAGATGTTTTCTTCGTGCTATGCCATGAGTGCTTGGCTTGATGCGTCCAAAAATATACAGGAAACGGCGGATAATAAACTACATCATGTTGTAGATGCTGTGAGCGAAAATTCCGCAGTGGCCATAGTGAATAAAGCTAATGAAGAATTGCTGGCAAGATTGAGACGTGTGAGTTGGTATTTTGACATAGGTGATGATGATTTTCTGTTAGAACAGACAGAACGCATACATCTGCTCATGCGTTCAAAGCAAGTTAAGACTCGATTGCGCATTAGAGAAGGAGCCCACAATTGGCTCTTTTGGAAGACTGCTCTTTATGAAAGCTTGCCGTTTGTCTCAAGTAACTTCGAGTAGCATGGCTTTGTTGAAAGCTTACCAGTAAAGCAGCTGTTTGAGAAAAAATGGACGAAAGCGCTTCTATTTTGTAGAAAAGCTATACAAAATGTGTTTTCAATGCAGAATAATATATTAAATTTGCCAACGCAGCCTGTGATTAATATTTGTAGGGAAATATAGGTGTCTATGGCTGTTTTCTTTGTGTGTGAATTGAAAATGAAAAACAAACTTGTGAAGCAATATTAGAGATGAGCAAGAATGTATATAACAAGCACTATGACGTGATAATTATCGGTGGTGGAGCCACTGGTGCAGGCACGGCTCGTGACTGCGCCATGCGTGGACTGAGTACGCTGCTTGTAGAACGTCATGACTTTACTGATGGTGCCACAGGGCGCAACCATGGTCTGCTCCATAGCGGGGCGCGCTATGCTGTTACTGACGCAGAGTCAGCGAGAGAATGTATAGAGGAGAACATGACGCTACGCAAAATCGCACGACACTGCGTGGAGGAGCACGATGGTTTGTTTATAACCCTGCCTGACGATGATTTATCTTATCAAAACAAATTTGTGGACGCTTGTCGCAGTGCAGGCATTCGCGCTGATGTTTTAGATCCTGAAGAAGCTAAACGCATAGAGCCAGCGGTCAATCCGTTGCTGACAGGAGCTGTGAGAGTGCCTGACGGATCGGTTGACCCATTCCGTCTGACTATATCCAATGTGATTGACGCTCGCCGCCACGGTGCTGATATACTGACCTATCACGAAGTTGTAGGCTTGGTGTCAGCCAATGGTAAGATTTTGGGGGTACGTCTCCACAATCATCTTACTGGTGAAAATGCAGAGGTGCGTGCTGACGTCACCGTGAATGCAGCGGGTATATGGGGGTCGCTGATTGCCAAAATGGCGGGCGTTACAGTCAATATGTTTCCAGCCAAAGGCTCTTTGCTTATTTTCGGCCATCGGGTCAACAATATGGTTATCAATCGCTGCCGCAAGCCTGCCAATGCCGACATTCTGGTGCCTGGCGACACGGTGTGTGTCATAGGAACTACTTCTGATCGAGTGCCAATAGAGAAATGCGATGACATGAGGGTTACTCCTGAAGAAGTTGAAGTTTTGTTAAAAGAAGGCTCGCAACTGGCTCCAGCTCTTGCAACCACGCGCATACTACGCGCCTATGCTGGTGTACGCCCGTTGGTAGCTTCCGATAACGACCCCTCTGGTAGAAGTATTAGCCGCGGCATTGTATGTCTTGACCATGCGACACGCGATGGGTTGGAGGGCTTTATTACCATAACTGGCGGCAAGCTTATGACATACCGCTTGATGGCAGAAGAGGCTACTGACATGGTGTGCACGAAACTTAATGTAGACAAAAAATGTGAAACAGCTACAATACCGCTGCCTGGCTCTGAAAAGACGAAAATAGAAACGACCAGCCGTAAGCGCACCTATGCTTTCAATGTAAGAGAAGGGCGTTATGGTACAATGGCGGCAAAGATTGACTCCAAGGACGAGATAGATAATAGCCT
>CAVCAW010000126.1:0-4984 GCA_963600315.1 Bacteroidaceae bacterium
CGATGAGAGGCATATTCGCGATGCGATTGACTCCGCTTTTCGCGATGTTACGACCGTGCTTTTTTACTTGCAGTTTCTCTTCCTTTTGCGCATGGATTCGCCCTTCAAGTCCATATGGATGGAGTTGTTGACGAGGCGGTCCATAATGGCATCGGCCAGGGTGTTGTCGTTGATATACTCGTACCAGTTGGCTACGGGTAGTTGGGAAGCGATGATGAGCGATTTTGCCTCATACCTATCTTCTAGGATCTGCAACAGGGCAAGCCGTGCGTCCGGACTGAGTTGCCGGAGACCGAAGTCGTCCAGTATGAGCAGGTCATACTTGTGCAGTTTGTTCAGCAGCTTCTCCATCGTACCGTCGAGGTGTGCTTGGGCTATTATCTCAAGAAAGCAGTTGAGGTTCACATATAGGGTGGGTATTCCCAGTATACATGCCTGTCTTCCTATGGCGCATGCGATGTAAGATTTGCCTACTCCTGTCTGCCCCGTAATGAGCAGATTTTCTCCGCGGCGCACGAAACTGCAGGTAGCTGTCTCTGTCAAGTCAGACTGCAGGAGATTGCGGGATGCTGAGCATTCGATGTCCTCGATGTATCCGCTGTAACGCAGCTTGGCTGCCTTGAGCAGTTTCTGGGTACGTGCATTGTTGCGTTGGCATTGCTCGGCTTCAATCATACGGGCTACGCAAACGTCAAGTCCTGGACGCATTTGAAAGGGTATACTTATCAGCTCATTGAAGGATTCGGCAAAGCCGTTGAACTTGAGGTCTTTGAGCATGGTGATTATAGTCTCGTTGTTCATAGACGGTCCTCCTTTCTTGTGTTTATCATGGCATACACCGCTGAGCCTCTGACATCCGGGTTGGTGGATGTGCAGGATGACGAACTCTCCGTTTGTGAAGCAAGGTCGCGTTTGTTATTCAATATATTAGTCAGTACACGCAGGGAAGCCGTAGATGTCTCCTCCTTGATCATGCGGCATGCGTTCTCGAGGCGCTCCGCACCATATTTGCCAGTCATGGATATTGTACCTTGGCATTTCCCGTATGCTTGCTGAGGAAATTTGGCTTGGTTCAACAGAGTTTCAACAAACCATTTGACCGATGGACCGATGAAGGATGCACGCTCGATGAAGGATGCTGCATTCATGTTCCTCGTACGCTCGTAGGCTTTGTGTTCCTCGGGCATATGCTCGGGTTTGGTTGAGTAACCGTACCTGTCAAATCTACGGTCGTGCGTGCAAATCAGCTCATGACCAAAATATACCTCGACGTACATGGTGTCCCACATGACTGTTATCGGCTGACTGACGTAAGTGTATGGCACGCTGTAGAAGTGGCGTTCTTCACCGACACAGACGTGATACGTCGGTCCTAGCCTGACCTCTTTGCGATAGCGGAAACGGTGCATCTTCTCTGGCAGTGGCATCATATCCGGCCTTTCGTCCTCTGTAAAGATTTCCCACCGTGTACGTCCTTTGTATGGTAGGGCATTATACTCGTCAAGCAACTCCCACAGACGTGAATTGATGCTGTTCAAAGTAGCAAACGTCTCGTCCTGTATCCTCGCATAGATGTATTTGTAGAGCTGGTTTACGGCAGACTCTACAGGACCTTTGTCACGCGGCTTGCGTACACGGCATGCAGTGCAGCCAATGCCGTAATAGTTTGCCCATTCGATGCAGGCATCAGACAACGTGGGACTGTAGCGGTCTGACTTGGTCCCCCACTGTTTCATGTTGTCGCTCTTGGCTATGGCCGGGAGAGCGCCGAGATACTCCAGACCCTTGTTCAGACCATGAAAAAACCATTCCGTCGTGGCATTGGGCAGAGCCATGATGAACGGCAGTTCGCTGTATGGCATGACGCAGACGAGCACCGTGAGTTTCGTCAGCTCTCCCGTTTTCGGGTCTGTCAGATAAAGCGCATCACCGGCAAAGTCTATCTGCCATTCTTCGCCTGCAACGTACACGTTGTGATAGGAATACGAATGCGCCTTGACATAGTCGTTGACGTACTTCTTGAACTGCGTATAGCCATAGCCGTCCGGGGCTTTCTTGAGATAGAACTCATTGTAGACCAGCAGTTTGTTGGCATAGCGTTTTGACAATTGCTGCATAATCTCGGGCATCATTGCATCAAGAGCCTCCTTGCGCGGGTCTGTACAGGATGGCGCTGTTGGCGGCTGCAGCAGTCTTTCCAATTCAGAGTCCTCCATCTGGAGCAGCTCCCCATAACTTAACTTAGTGTCCTCGGCCGATTTCTTGTACCTTGACACCGTTTTCTTGCTCGAGCCGGTCTGGCGGCAGATATCATTCTGCGACTTGCCTTCGCTCAGCATTTGGATGATTCTTTTCAGTTTCATCAGTGTAATTTTTGTGTTGGACATATTGTTGCTGGACATTAGCGTCCTGTCGCAAAATTAATGTCTAATCACGAGAAAAGCAAGAAATGAAAGCGGTATCCTTTGGTGCGTTACGGGCCGGTATCCTTTGAAGCGCTACGGAGAGAATTTTGGCGGTATCCTTTGAAGCGCTACAGGTGGTATCCTTTGAGCGATATTATCATATATTCAAACTTCCGTCTTCTTTCAATAGTGCCATATCAATTATACTTTATTGTTAATAAATAGTTTCTATTTCTGATTTATAGTGCAATACACAACTTGAATATCTCATTTGGCATCACATTGCCTATTGCATTGCTAAACATTAGAGTGAAACTTTCCGGCTCTGCCGTCTTTCGTGTATTCCAACGGGAACAAGCCTCGCCAATATATGATTCTGACAACGTGGTAGAAGCATGTAATCATCCTTCGGATATGACTTCAAAAGCCCTCAATGTTGTCGGTGTAGACCGTAGAGCCATTTCCGACGAACAGACCGATTATAGACTCCAACCTTGCTCTGCTTGTTTTCTCCACAATCATAACACGAACGTAGGAAATGAATTATAACCTTCTGTCTTTGTTAATATAGGCAAAGGTATGAAAAATATCCAGTTTTAGCAATTATGATATACGTATCACTTTGTAATCCGCAAGAAGTTTCGTGCCTAAAAGTATATAATTACCTTGCAGTACAATGAAGCAAAAGCGTCTTCTAAAGACTTTCAATTGACAAGATGTGCCGACACATGCAACGGATGCTTGGGGTCAAGCATGGATTAAGGCCCAAAACAAGGAGGCCCGATGGGCTGGTGAGCTTGTTTATACATAGCTAAACTACATAGTTTTATGGCACAAAGTTACTAAATGTTGTAGACATTTGCATTTTTTGTGCGTGTGTTTTACTGAGAATCTGAATGTTAACAACTTGCCAAGGGTAGACTATTTACATTTTTCCGCGCACGGAATCAGTTTTGTATAAACTTACACTTAGGATAATTTGAGCAACCATAGAAATTTCCATATTGTCCATGTCGCAGCACTAGTTGTCCGCCACAATTAGGGCATATACCTTGACGCATCATTTTGCTACTTATGACTTTTTGCCGCTTTGCATTCTTTATATGCAACCTAAGTTCTTTCTTTGTATACTTTGCATGGTGAATCTTCATGAGATTTACAATCCAAGTCACACAGTCATCAGTCATAACACGTGTTTTATTCTGAAGAATTGTCCTGTTTAAGTCACGCCTGTTTACCACTCTACAACTATCAACAGAGACCTTTAATGAAGCGTTGTTATTAAATACAATTATAGACACAAGCTGAATTGGAGAAGGTGCATCTTTTAAGAGATAGCGCATGAATCTTATATGTCCATCATTCTGCCTGATTGGATTATAAAATTTGTGTTTTGCTTTTATATATGACTTGTGTCCAATATTCAGAGTTCTCACCGCCCATTATCCAACCTTTATATCCCTTAGTTTCAATGACGAATACTCCATAAGGAGAGACCACCACATGATCAATTTGCGCGGAACGGCCATTATTTTCAAACAGCAAGTCATTGAATATAAAATAGCCTTCAGGCAACTTCTGCAGTTTTTTTCTCACGAGGTGTTCACAAAAATGCCCTTTCAACTTTGGCATCTTCAACTTTACATATATGACAAGAACAATAAATATTATACCAACAATTATCATTTCTTAGAATCTTTTCAATTAGTTTATTACGATACGCCAATAGCCAACCTTGACTAACCTTCTGGACCCAACATTTTTGACATTGCCTCGAGATAACACTCTATAGTACGTTTGTTCTCCGACATTTACACCGACGTTTTCAAAGTTGTCGACTGTAAACTAGGCGCTTGTTGGCCACAAATATAAACAATAATTCCGACAAGCAACAACCTTTCTTCAGAAAATCGACAGATATTTGTCAAAGACTGAGAAAAAGCGAATAAATGCCGTTATTTTTTGAATATCTTTGAACGAACTTTGAATATCTTTGAATATCTTTGAACGGGCTTGCATTTCGAATCCTTTTTGCCGTATCTTTGCGCACGCGAGCGATGGGGAGCCCCGACCTTCGTCCTCCGTGGACGAAGTCGCCTTAAGTCCCCTTGTCCTGTCTTTGCCTCAAGGCAAAGACAGGACAAGGACAACGGGGAGAGAGGGAGTAAGAGGGAGAGAGGAGCGGGCTAGAAAGAGGAGCCTGAGGAAGGGAGAGGAAGGATGAGAAGAAAGAAAGACGGAGAGAGGGGAATAGGATCGGCAGCGTGTGGGGTAAGCGCTTTGACGGGGTGCAAAAGACCAACATTCGCATCGGTTCACACGAACGTTCGTATCGGGCCAGACTAACGCTCGTGTGAGGCCGGACGAACATTAGTGTGGGGCCAAACGAAGTTTCGTGCCCGAAACGAAATTTCCAGCCACAGTTCGCACAGAAACTGATGGGACAACGACGAGAATAAGACTGCCGGGACTACTCAGTACACGGAGAAATTCAGCACACGGAGAAATTCAACGCACCGAGGTGTTCAGTACACGGAGAAATTCAACGCACCGAGGTGTTCAGTTCACGGAAGCCTTCT
>CAVCAW010000127.1:0-4841 GCA_963600315.1 Bacteroidaceae bacterium
AGGCTTCCCTTATGAGGTAAGTCTTTCCTACACGTCGACGCCCGTACACTGCCACAAATTCAGATTCTTCAGACCGGAATGCATCTATTAATATAGCCCTTTCCTTTTATGCAAAACGAGCCTTTAAGTATCAGGGAGATACAGGAACTTGGAGGCTTCGATATTTTTGGCGATTCCTCTAGGTTTGTTAGTTTGTTGTGCGAAAACAACGAGCAACAAACTAACACAAAAAAATTATGAGACAATTAAAAGAACCTGTACGTCTAAGACAAAGGCGCATGCCGTCGGGTTTAACCAGCTTGTATTTGGATGCCCCTGCAAAAACGGCCACAGAACGCAGCAAGAAACTCACAGGTCGGCACTCCAGAATCGACACAAATAATAGATGTTAAACGTTTTGCGTGCTAGGTTTAGTATTAGTGCGAATCTTCACGGATAAGGATGCTCATAACGCAAAACGCTTAGGACACAGATAGCACAAATCTCACAGTTGAGAGTGTTTAGATGAGTCAAAACAGTTTCGGTAGGCTGTCGACTTGTAGCCGTGCGACCTCTGCCCTCTCCAATCTTTGCTTTTTTGCTAAAACTTGTTTGGTTATTGATTTTTATGCAGAAAGTTCAAAAATTGGTGTGGTTATATGCGCACAAATAGATATTTTCGCATACAGAGTGATGATAGCGGGCCAAAAGAATGAATATATTTCACATAAACCTGCGTCGTCTGTAAAAACCGCAATAATATAACAACGATAACAACTCAACAAAATGAAAACTAAAATCTGTTATTTGCTGTCACTGCTTCTGATGACAGCATTGGGAACAGTTCCATCGTTTGCTGAAGACGACGATGCCACACTGGCCGCTAATCTCGACCAGCTCATCAGCGACTACAAGGCACTGACAATCACCACAGGCGAGAACCCGGGCATGACACCAGCGTCAGCCGTAGCGACATTCACCGCCGCCATAAGCGAGGCGGAGACGGAAGCCGCAGCCAGCACCACTACTGCTGAGAAGGCTGCCATAAGCAAGAAGTTGACGAAAGCCTATGAGACCTGCATCAACACCGTTAATCCCATTGTTAATGGCGGAATCTACTACATCGTCAACGACAACAGCAAGATTGCTGCTGCCGGCAAGGAAGACAAAGCTATGTATATCAATGTCAACGACAAGAGTGTGTGCTGGGCCAAGAAGGTGGCTGGCGACGACACCTACGCTTTCCAAGTCACCGTCAACAACGATGGCACATACAACCTGAAGAATATCAAGACCGGCCTCTACACAGGTTCCGCAACCGCATTCTGCGGCAAGGTGGCAGCCAGCAGCACACCCGTCGACCTGCTTATGCACTGCTACCCGGGAACAGGCTCCTACTATATCAAGGGCGCCGCAGTCAACGGGGTATCTTGGACCTACTGCCCGCAAGGCAATGCCGACGGCACAAACGACGGACCCAACAACGTGTGGGCATACAACGGCGAAACCACCCCTGGCGGCGACGTAGCCCACGCCGAGTGGACTTGGCGACTCGAACCATTCTATGATGCCGACGCTCTCGCCACAATCGTTGCTGACTGCAAGACTAAGGCACAGGGATTCGTCGGAGGCAACTGCGCGAACATGGTTGAGGCGTCTGTTTTGGAGGCTTTCAGCACCGCCATCACGGAGGCTGAGGCAGCGCTCACCAACTGCACCACAGCCGAGAATGCTGCGCTCTACCCCAAACTGCAAAGCGCCTACCAGGCCTGTCTCAGCGCAATCAATCCTCTTGTCAACGGCGGAGTATACTACCTCGTCAACGACAACAGCAAGATTGCCGCTGCCGGCAAGGAAGACAAAGCTATGTATGTCGAGGCCAACAAAAAGACGGTGCGCTGGGCAACCAAGACGGCAGACTGCGCCTACGCTTTCCAGATTACCGTCAACGACGACGGCACCTACTATCTCAAGAATGTATACACTGGACTCTACGCTGGCTCCTCCACGGCGATGTATGGCACAGTGCCAGTCAGCAGCACACCGGTCAAACTGACCATGCACGGCTACAGCGGCACCGGCTCCTACTATATCAAGGGCGCCGCAGTCAACGGGGTATCTTGGACCTACTGCCCGCAAGGCAATGCCGACGGCACAAACGACGGACCCAACAACGTGTGGGCATACAACGGCGAAACCACCCCTGGCGGCGACGTAGCCCACACCGAGTGGACTTGGCGACTGGAACCTTATTATTCCGAAAGCAGCCTCGATGAACTCATCACCAAATATAAGGCACTGACCATCGTCACTGGCGAAAATCCGGGCACTATCCCTGCGTCAGCCGTCGAGACATTCAACACCGCCATCGCAACGGCAGAAACCGCAGCTGCAGCCGGCGGCACTGCAGAGGAGAAGATTGCCGCAAGCCTCGCACTCGACGAAGCCTACGGCACATGCCTCAACACCATCAACCCCATTGTCAACGGCGGCATTTACTACATCGTCAACGACAACAGCAAGATTGCCGCTGCCGGCAAGGAAGACAAGGCTATGTACATCAATGCCAACGACAAGACTGTGTGCTGGGCTAAGAAGGTGGCTGGCGACGACACCTATGCCTTCCAGGTTACCGTCAACGACGACGGCACCTGCTACTTCAAGAACCTCAAGACCGGCCTCTATACAGGCAGTGGCTCATACATTACCACCGCAGCTGCAAGCAGCACCCCAAGCCCCGTAACTCCACACTGCTATATCGGCACGGGTTCCTACTATATCAAGGACGCAGCAGGCTGGACCTACTGCCCACAGGGCAATGGCAACGGCACCAACGACGGACCCAACACCGTGTGGGGATGGAACGGCGAAACCACCTCTGGCGGTGACATGGCCCACTTAGAATGGACATGGCGACTGGAACCTTTCTATGATGCCGACGCTCTCGACGAACTCATCACCGACTGCAAGACAAGGGCACAGGAGTTCACCGGAGGCGACAACCCGGGCATGGTTGCGGCATCAACCTTAGAGGCCTTCAACACCGCCATCACGGAGGCTGAGGCAGCGTTCACCAGCAGCACCACAGCAGAGAATGCTGCACTCTACCCCAAACTGAAAAACGCCTATCAGGCCTGCGTCAACGCTATCAATCCTATTGTCAACGGCGGAATTTACTACATTGTCAACGACAACAGCAAGATTGCCGCTGCCGGCAAGGAAGACAAAGCTATGTACGTCGATGCCAGCGCCAAAACTGTGCGATGGGCAAAGAAGGTAGCTAACGACGACACCTATGCCTTCCTGATTACCGTCAACGACGACGGCACCTACTATTTCAAAAACATCAAGACAGGCCTCTACACGGGTTCTTCCACAGGACCATGCAGCACAGTGCCAGCCAGCAGCAGCCCTGTCAAACTGACAATGCACTGCTACAGCGGCACAGGCTCCTACTATATCAAGGGCGAGGTGGTGAACAATACTGCATGGACCTACTGCCCGCAAGGCAATGCCGACGGCACAAAAGACGGTCCCATGGACGTATGGTCATGGAACGGCGAAACCACCTCTGGCGGCGACGTAGCCCACGCAGAGTGGACATGGCGCTTGGTGCCCTACAACAACATCTCGTTCTCTGTCAAGAACGGTTCGCTCGTGGCGTCCGGTAACAACATCAGCACCACTTCCATCACCAGTGCAATGTCTGACAACACGACCATCACAAGCCTTGACCTCAGCGCCGCTACGCTGGCTGACGCAGTGACGGCAGACGAACTGACCAGTGCGCTCACCGGCAATCAGGTTGCCATTCTACCCGCCACTTCTACTCTCGAGGGCCAGAACCTCGTGGTTGACGGCAAGTGCTCCAACCTCGTGCTCACCGACAAAGCCAACTTCGCTCCTGCTACTGAGTTCACAGCCACCAAGGTGACATACCAGAAGACTGGACTCGACGGCGCAGGCTGGTACTCAGCCGTGCTGCCCTACTCCATCACCGTGCCCGAGGGCATGACAGTGCTCAACAACGCCACTATGGGTGAAGGCTCGATTTCCTTCGACCAGATTGAGGCAGGTAGCACCATCGCCGCCAACACGCCGTTCCTCTACAAGACCGCAAGCAACACCGTGGTCTTCGAGACAAGCAATGCTACCATCAGCACGGCTGAAACCATGAGCAGCGGTGACCTCCTGGGCACCTATATCACCATCGCAGCCGGCGATGCCACTGGCAAGCTCATCCTCAACACCGAGGGTTCCGCCTTTGCCACAGCTACCGACAAAGCCTCCATTCCGGCATTCCGCGCATATCTCAACGCCTCTGCCAAAGCCAAGGAGTTCACCATCGTAATCAACGGCGAGACCACTGGCATTGCCTCTGGCGAAGCCATCAACGGCACCAACCAGACGGTTGACGTCTACACCGTCGGAGGCACCCTCGTGCGCACCCATGTCGACGCCATGACAGCCCTCCAGGGTCTGCCCAAGGGCATCTACATCGTCAATGGCAAGAAGATAATAAAATAACAACCATGCCGCACGCTCCCGCCCCGGCAGGGGCGTGCGGATATTACAAAAACGAAACGGACAACAATGAAAAGAATATACACAAAACCCGTTATTGAAAGAATCCAGATTGATGCCGCCGGCATGATAGCTAGCAGTGTAATTGTAGATGGAACAACTGACGGCGAAGCCCGCTCCCGCGAATTCGAGGGCAGCTCCGCCATCACCGACGACACCGAGGAAGCCACTGGCTCTTGGTTCTAGCGGAGTCACTACCGCACAAACGCCAAAAGCCCCTGCCGCACGAGAATTATTCAGCGGCAGGGGCTTTTGCGACAAAAAAACTTGCTAGTCAG
>CAVCAW010000128.1:0-4811 GCA_963600315.1 Bacteroidaceae bacterium
TGGTAAGACAGGGCAGGGCGTAGATAAAATCCTTGAAGCAGTAGTGGAAAAAATTCCAGCTCCAAGTGGAGACCCTGACGCACCCTTGCAGGCGTTGATATTTGATTCTGTGTTTAATCCTTTTCGCGGTATTATCGCTTATTACAAGATTGTTAATGGTACATTGAAAAGTGGTGAAAGGGTTCGCTTCTTTAACACGAAGAAAGAATATAATGCAGATGAAATCGGCGTGCTAAAGTTGGAGATGAAACCTACACATGAAATTGGGTGTGGTAATGTCGGCTACATTGTTAGTGGAATAAAAACGGCTACAGAGGTAAAGGTTGGTGATACGATTACTTCTGTTGGTAATCCATGCGAAAAGGCAATATCGGGATTTGAGGAAGTAAAACCAATGGTCTTTGCTGGTATTTATCCGATAGCTACAGAAGACTTTGAAAATCTTCGCAGTTCATTGGAAAAACTACAGCTTAATGATGCTTCGCTTAGTTTTAGTCCCGAGAGCTCGGTGGCTTTGGGTTTTGGATTTCGCTGTGGTTTCCTTGGCTTGTTGCATATGGAGATTGTACAAGAACGTCTTGATCGTGAATTTGATATGGACGTCATCACTACAGTGCCGAATGTTTCATATAAGGTATTTACCAAGCAAGGAGAAGTTCTTGAGGTGCATAATCCCTCAGATATGCCAGATCAAACTGAAATAGACCACGTAGAAGAACCGTATATACGCTCGAGTATAATAACCTCAGCTACCTATATTGGACCAATAATGACCCTTTGCTTGGGTAAAAGGGGTGAATTGGTCAAGCAGGAGTTTGTGGCGGGAAATCGTGTTGAGATAGTCTTTGATATGCCGTTGGGTGAGATTGTAATTGATTTCTATGATAAATTGAAGAGTATCTCGCGAGGCTATGCTTCGTTTGACTATCATCAGAATGGCTTCCGTAAGAGTAATTTGGTAAAGCTAGATATACTGCTTAATGGAGAACCTGTTGATGCTTTGTCTACACTGACACACGCAGACAATGCTGTTACGTTTGGTCGCAGGATGTGTGAGAAACTTAAGGAATTATTGCCTCGTCAACAGTTTGATATAGCTATACAAGCGGCTATTGGGGCGAAGATAGTAGCACGCGAGACTGTTAAGCAGGTTCGTAAGGATGTTACAGCAAAATGCTACGGCGGTGACATTAGCCGAAAACGAAAATTGCTTGAAAAACAAAAGCGAGGCAAGAAGAGGATGAAGCAAATTGGAAATGTACAGGTGCCACAGAAAGCTTTTCTCGCTGTTTTGAAACTTGATTAGCTGGTCATTGTAAATCTATGGAATTGATTGTCGCATTGGGACATTAACGTTGTCAAATAATGACTTTTGTGCGTTTTTTCTTGGTAATAGTAGTGCTGAATTTCTCGCTGCCTATATTGGGACAGTCGGATAAAAATCTCCGTTATATTGAGAAATACAGCGATATTGCCGTGTCCCAGATGAAAAAGCACAAAATTCCTGCCAGTATTACCATGGCACAAGGTCTTCTTGAAAGTGGTGCCGGCACAAGTACCTTGGCAGTGAAAGGTAACAATCATTTTGGCATTAAATGTCATAATGATTGGAGAGGACCATATATGCTTAGGACTGATGATGCTCCTAATGAAAAATTCCGCGTTTATAAAACTGTAGAGGATAGCTATGAAGACCATTCTCTATTTCTTGTTGGTCGAAGTCGCTATTCGTCGTTGTTCTCGTTGTCAATAACAGACTATAGGGGATGGGCATATGGACTCAAAGCTGCTGGTTACGCAACAAGTTCTTCATATGCTGCAAACCTGATTGGGATTATTGAAAAATATAATTTGGCAGAATTGGATAAAAAGGGGCTGACAAAACATTATCATGCTAAAAAGTATAAGGATGTTGCCAGTGCAAACTCTACGGTTCAAAATACACTTGCTGGGTATGAATCTCATAAGATAGGGATGAATAATCACAATTACTTTGTGGTAGCAAAGCCTGGTGATACATACAAGTCCATAGCAAATGAGTTTGAGACATCTGAGCGAAAACTGCGCAGGTATAATGAAGTTAGCAAACGGTATGTCCTAAAGGAGGGTGACATTATATATCTACATAAGAAAGAACGAAAAACGCATAAAAGTTATAAAAATAAGTTCTATGTGCTTCAATCTGGCGAGTCTTTGCATGGGGTGGCTCAGAAGTTTGGTGTGCGACTGAAAACGCTATATAAAATCAATGGGTATTCTCCAGACCATGTTCCTGCGGTAGGAGAGCGTATTAAATTGAGGTAGAAAAATCATACTATGACAAGAAAGATAAAAAGAAATTGGATTGTGCCTCCAGGTCAATCTCTTACTGAGCAAGATGAAATAATCTTAGACTATCAAGCGAAAGGCTATTTGGTTCCGACCAGGGACCTTATAAAAACCGAGGATGAGATAGAAGGAATTCGGCAAGCCGGCAAAGTGACAAGGGGCGTTCTTGATATGGTGGCAAAAGAGATTAAAGAGGGAATCTCAACAGAACATATCAACAAATTGGTCCATGAATACACTCTTGATCATGGAGCTATTCCAGCTCCGCTTAACTACGAAGGTTTTCCTAAGAGTGTCTGTACGAGTATAAATGATGTGGTGTGTCACGGTATCCCATGTGAAGAGGAACTCCTTCTTGACGGTGATATATTAAATGTTGATGTGACATCTATACTTAATGGCTATTATGCAGACGCTTCACGTATGTATTTAGTCGGCGATGTTTGTCCAGAATGGAAACGGTTGGTTGATGTCGCTGAGGAATGCCGCGATATTGGTGCCAAGGTAACAAAACCCTATACTTTTGTGGGTGATATGGCAAAGGCCATAACAAGCCATGCTCATAAAAACGGTTACACTGTTGTACGTGAATTGTGCGGTCATGGCGTAGGTAATGCCTTTCATGAAGATCCTGAAGTTGATCACTATGCCTTGCGTGGCAAGACAGGCATGCTGCTTGTTCCTGGTATGGTGTTCACTATTGAACCAATGATCAACTTGGGTAAACGTGATGTTTTTATTGATGAAGATGACGGTTGGACAGTCTGTACGGAAGACGGCGAACCCTCTGCTCAGTGGGAGCATACCTATTTGCTTACGGAAAAGGGGCTAGAAATTTTGACATAAAATCATCGGGTGATGCAAGAAGAAAATATTGTAATTTTAGGAATAGAGTCTAGTTGTGATGACACTTCCGCTGCGATTATTAAGAATGGCTATCTGCTATCTAATGTCACAGCATCGCAGAAAGTGCATGAAGAATATGGTGGGGTAGTGCCCGAGTTGGCCTCAAGAGCTCACCAACAGAATATCCTGCCAACTGTTCACGCTGCAATAAAAAGAGCAGGTGTTAATCTTGATGATATCAGTGCTGTGGCGTGCACCCTCGGTCCTGGACTCATGGGCTCTTTGCTCGTAGGTGTGTCATTTGCGAAAGGATTGTGTGTGTCACTGTCAAAACCATTGATATCGGTCAATCATCTTCAAGGGCATGTTTCAGCTCATTTTATACGAGAAGAAGGGGTGCCGCATGATTCTCCAGAGTTCCCCTTCTTGTGTTTGCTAGTCAGTGGGGGGAATTCTCAGATACTCAAGGTTAATTCCTATGACGATATGCAAATCATTGGCAAGACGATAGACGATGCTGCTGGAGAAACCATAGACAAATGCTCTAAGTTCATGGGATTAGGGTATCCTGGGGGACCTGTGATTGACCGCCTTGCCCGTAAAGGCAATCCAAAGGCTTTTGTGTTCAGTAAACCCCATGTCAGCGGTTATGATTATAGCTTCAGTGGATTGAAAACTTCTTTTTTGTATACTTTGCGCGACAAAGTTGCCGAGAATAAAGATTTCGTGGTACAGAACAAGGAGGATTTGGCTGCGTCATTAGAGCGGACTGTAGTGGAAATTCTTATGGACAAATTGGAGAAAGTGGTGAAAGACACAGGTATACATCGCGTTGCTGTTGCTGGTGGCGTTTCTGCTAATACCGCACTAAGACAAGCTTTTCTAACTCGTCAGCAAAAGGGATTGTGGCAATCGTTTATACCCCCGTTTTCATATACGACAGACAATGCTGCAATGATAGCCATAGCAGGTTATTTTAAATATAAAAACAAAGATTTTTGTTCTCTAGACAATCCTGCATTCTCCAGAGTGACACTTTCATGAAGAATCGCACTAAAAAACCGGCGAAAGAGTTTGCTGGTTCGTCTAAAATGACTAACTTTGCACACCGAAACGGTATAAACTGTAATTTATTAAGGTAAAGAAATATAGCGATGGCTAAAATTTGTCAAATCACTGGGAAAAAAGCAATGATAGGAAACAATGTTTCTCACTCAAAGCGTCGCACTAAGCGTACCTTTGATGTTAATTTGCTTACAAAGAAATTCTATTACGTTGAGCAAGACTGCTGGATTCAGCTTACTCTTAGCGCAGCGGGTTTACGTTTGATTAACAAGCTTGGTCTTGATGCCGCTCTCCGTAGTGCCGTAGAAAAGGGTTACTGCGACTGGAAAGACATTAGGGTTATTGCTTAAACTTTGGATACTTATTATGGCAAAGAAAGTAAAAGGCAACAGAGTGCAAGTTATACTGGAATGCACCGAGATGAAAGAGAGTGGTCTTCCTGGAGTTTCACGCTACATTACAACAAAAAACCGCAAGAATACTCCGGAGAGATTGGAATTGAAGAAATACAATCCCATTCTTAAGAGAATGACTGTACATAAAGAAATTAAGTAATAGATAATAGATTGAAC
>CAVCAW010000129.1:0-4728 GCA_963600315.1 Bacteroidaceae bacterium
GAGCGTACTCTGTCTGTAGAGGCGTATAAAGAACGTAAATTGATACCTTTTTTCCATGACTACTTAGGATATGAAGCATTAAAGAATGGCTCAAAAAATTATGAAGCTGTTGTAGTTGGTAGCGATCAAGTATGGTTACCCGTAGGCCTAAAGACAGGCTTCTTCAATCTGCTTTTTGTTGATGATTCAGTCCGGAAAATATCATACGCAAGCAGTTTCGGCGTGAGTGAAATCCCTGGATTTCAGAAAAAAGATACCGCTCGCTATCTTGACCGTTTCTTTCGAATTAGTGTACGTGAGCAAAAAGGGAAAGAAATTGTCGACTCTCTATCAAGGAATAAAGCATCAGTTGTTGCTGACCCAACCATGTTACTTGACAGGAACGAGTGGACTGAAATAGTGAAAGACTCAAAGGTCGCAACATTCGCCCCCTATATTTTTTGCTATTTCTTGGGTAATAATCCGGAGGCACGTAAAGCTGCAAACGATCTAAAAGAAAAGACAGGCTACAAGATAATTACCCTCCGTCACATGGATGAGTTTGTGGAGAGTGATGAACTGTTTGGCGATGAAGCACCTTATAAAGTCAATCCCGAAGATTTCGTGAAATATATCATGGACGCTGCTTATGTACTTACTGACTCCTTCCATTGCTCCGCCTTCAGCATTCAGTTCCAGAAAAAATTAATGACATTCTATCGTTTTGCCATTGGGGCTAAAGGAAATAGAAATAGTCGCATTGATTCTCTGTTCAATGTCCTTGCCATGCCAAGAGTACACATATATCAGGGAGATATAAGCAAAATAGATAGTCCTGTAGACTGGGATCTTGTGGAAAGAAAACTACAATCCTTTAGAAACAGTAGCATAAAGTATCTGAAAGACGCACTTGCATAAACGCCATCAGTAATGGCACTACACTAAATGACACATCATCCTGTAACATGTAAACAATACTGGGAAGCATCTCTTTAATCCGATACCGTCATCATAAAATAGCATGCATATAATATCAAGAGAGTTAAGCCAGAAAATCCTTATGACTGGAGTAAAATACAAGGATCATCATCCTGGCGGTATTTCTTCTGTCGTACAATATTGGTCGGAATACATTGACAGCATTCGATATTTCCCAATGTTTAAGGAAGGTTCCAAGTTATGCAAAATAACTATATTCATCTGTTCTTATATACGATTGCTCTTGACACTTCTCCTTGACTGTAGAGTCAGAATAGTGCATGTACATACAGCTGCAGGTACTGATTTTGAACGGTCGTCTAAAATTGTAACATTGGCAAAGCTGTTTCGTAAAAAAGTTATCATACACTCTCACGCTTCGCAATTCAAAGTCTACTATTCAGAAGCGTCCGCTTCCCATAAAAGGAAAATAGTGCATACGCTACGTCAGGCAAACATTCTTATTGCCCTGTCAGAATCGTGGAGAAAATGGTTTGAGAGTATCGGCGTCAATCCTGATAAAATTATCATTCTCCATAACATAACAGCTTTCCCGACAACTCTTACAAACGATGGAAATGCGTATATGAAAGACATAAACGAACGTCCTGTAAGATTTCTGTTTTTGGGTGAAATAGGTCAACGCAAAGGAGTGTTCAATATTCTTCAAGCCTTGACAAAACATCGTAAAGAACTTGAAGGAAAAATGGAATTACGAATAGGAGGAAACAAACACGAAGATGAGCTGAAGAAAGCCATAGCCAATGGCAAACTCAACAACATGGTAAAATATGAGGGGTGGGTAAGCGGAGAAAAAAAGACCGAATTGCTCAACTGGGCAGATGTCTTCATCCTTCCATCGTTCAATGAAGGGTTACCAATTTCAATATTGGAAGCAATGAGCTATAAAATGCCAATCGTTTCAACACCAGTCGGTGGTATTCCAGAAGTGATAGATAAGAGAAACGGTATTCTTGTTACTCCAGGGAATGATGAAGAAATATTCGCTGCAATAAATCAATACGTGAACGATAAGACGGAAATAGCAACGCAAGGAGAGGAAAGCTTCAGGAGGGTGAAGAGTTATTTACCTGACCATGTACTTAATCACCTGAAGAAGATTTACGAATTGCTGCTAAAGCAATAATACACATTATACTCAATGTTATAGGTATAATTGGGAAAAACAGAGAACACTACAAGACCATTAGGAGAATGTAAAAGCAATAAATATGGCACATTATATTACTTTCAAGAGAATATATCAACGTGTATGGTTGTTGATGTCTTATTTACCTATGCCTGGCCATGGAACACGTCCTTGGTTTGTCAAAATGGGGGGGGTGAATGTAAAAGATCCCAAGCACACTTTTATAGGGACAGACATTGATTGGGACACAGTACACCCTGAGAAAATAATTATTGAATCGGGTGTACGCATAACAGCACGTACAAGCATTCTTACCCATTTCATAAATCCAGCAAACGGTAATTACACAAGCGGTGAAGTGCGTATTAAAAACGGTGCATTTATCGGTACTGGCACAATAATAACGAAACCAGTAACCATAGGAGAACGCTCAATCGTCGGGGCAGGAAGCATTGTCACCCATAATATACCGGATGATGAAGTATGGGCAGGTAACCCTGCAAGATTTATAAGGAAAAGGCATAAATGACAGGTCTCTCCCACCAATATTAACAATTATGGCAAAACTGAATAACACGGTAATGTTCGCCTGTAACCAAGGTGGGCATTTCTCGCAAATGATGGCTCTGCATGACTTGTTCGGCAAGTACAAATCGGTGCTTGTAACAGACAATGTGAGGGCGACGAAGGAAATGCCTGCATTAAATGAAATCGGAGCGATAGAACTAATGGAAGGCGAGTCTTCCAGAAGAAAGAAAGTTAAAGAGCAGGATAGCGGTAGCCGTTGGTCGTTCTTGGGAGTGTATGTAAGGATGCTCGCAGCAAGTTGGAATCTGTGGACTAAATATAAGCCGAAGGTTGTTGTATCCACTGGCAGCAATATAGCAGTACCATTGTTCTTGATAGGAAAGTTGCGTGGCAGCAAGATAATTTTCATTGAAACAAGAGCAAAAGTCTACGCACGCTCAATGACCGGTATATTGGTGCGACATATAGCAGACCGAATTTTTGTTCAGTGGCCGGAAATGCTCAAGTTATATCCCGAGGCAAAATATTGTGGGACATTAGTATAACAAATTATGGTATTCATAACTCTAGGAACGCAGGGGAATCAGTTTCCACGTTGTCTGAAGATGGTGGAAGAACTTATAGAAGAGTTCCACCCTGAACATGAATTCATCGCACAACTGGGTAACACCCACTACTCATCAGATACAATTAAGTGTCTGGACTATGTACCCGAAACCAAATTTAAAGAGTACATATCTATGGCGGACGTGGTAATAAGCCATGCCGGTAGTGGAGCTTTGTTTAGTGCCATCCAGAAAGGCAAGAAGTGCATTGCTGTAGCTCGTCTGAAGAAATACAATGAGATGCTGAACGACCATCAAACTGAACTGGTCCGCAAACTTTCAAAAGAAGGGTACATACTTGACGGCACATATTCTATTGTTGAAGCGTGGAAGAAACTGAATGGGTTTGTTCCTCGGAAATGTGATTTTGAATGCACATTGCCACAAGAGATTGACGAACTTATAGACAAATGGCTAAAACAATAATTCCATGTACCGACATTTTTTCAAGAGGCTGATAGATATTACTCTCGCCTTATGCGGCTTGATAGTTTGCTGCGTCCCTTTGGTGATAATAGCAGTTTGTGTGAAGATTGACTCAAAAGGGTCTGCCCTATTCAAGCAGGTTAGGCTAGGCAAGGGGATGAAACCGTTCACTGTCTACAAGTTCAGAACAATGTGCAATCATGCCTATGAGCTGGGCGGTATCGCTACTAGCGCATCGGACACCCGTATCACGAAGGTAGGCGCATTCCTGCGACGTACTAGTCTGGATGAGCTGCCTCAAATGTTCAATATCCTGAACGGCACGATGGCTATCATCGGTCCACGTCCTATCCTGGATTGGGAGTTTGAGGAGTACCGCAATAAGGACCTGCGTTACATCAAGCGTTACGACGTGACACCTGGAATGTTCTGCACCGTGGATGTCGTAGATAGAGCTGCACTGCGTGACCAGCAATTTGAAATGGACGCTGACTATGCGGAACAGTTGTCATTCGCATTGGACATAAAGACTTTCTTTGGCATCTTTGCTCCAGTGCTTACAGGGAGAGGTGTGTATAAGGACGAAAACAAATCGGCCAAGAAAAAGGCAGAAAACAAGCAAAAAACAGATCATGGATACGTTGAAGAATCATTTGGTGATAGTGATAGCATTGGAACACTATAATCCGTTAGGGCAACTGCGCGCCCTTGGCGAGAATGACATCCGCCCCATTTTTATTGCTATTAAACACAAGGTAAGAGTGGCAAGCGCAAGTAAGTGGCCTCAAAAAGTTCATCTTGTAGAAAACGAGGAGGAAGCTTTCAATGTGCTGATGAAAGAATATGGCAATGTGGCAAAAGAGACCGGCTATAAGCCCATCCTGTCGTTTTCAGACGACAAGACAGTAACTTTTTACGATAACAGATACGACGAGTTGAAGGACAAGTTCATCCTGTTTAATGCAGGGGAGACAGGTCGCATTACCAAGTTCATGCGCAAAAAGGAAATAGTGGACTGTGCACGCAGACATGGCGTTCCAGTGGCACCTGATTGGTTTGTTG
>CAVCAW010000130.1:0-4696 GCA_963600315.1 Bacteroidaceae bacterium
GAGCTAATGATAATTTATATAGTTTCATATCAAATGTCCTTTTAAATAATAATGAATCTTATTCTTGTCTATTCTCATTATTAGAATGTGAAGTGGAGACCACACATGAATGTTCTTGCACTTGGGAAAGAGCAGAAGTTGTAACCTGGGGTAAAGGTACCACCGGCATAATCCACATTGTAGCCCTTATAGCCAGTAAAGGTATAAAGGTTCTGTGCAGAAACATAGAAACGCACACCGTTTACCCAACCATGGAACCACTCGTCAGGGAAATTATAGCCCAACTCCACGTTGGCAATCTTCCAGTAAGCAGCATTCTGAATCTTACGCGAACTGAAGAGGTCGTTCCATGCCAATGTTGCATTATTGGCTGCATAGGTACGAGGTACATTCGAGATGTATGTACCATCTTCTGAGAAACGGTTTGCATCAGCCATTGCCACATCCTTGTTAGCCCATCCGTAACAAGAGTTCAAACTATTATAGATATCATCTGACACATGGTAGTTGAGTACACCATATGTAGAGATGCTCAAGTCGAAATTCTTGTACTCCATGTGAGCACTGATACCGAAGTTCATTTTTGCCAATCCGCTACCCAATACGGTCTGGTCATTGGCATCGATAACTCCGTCTGGAACTCCGTCCGGACCGGAAATATCCTTGTAGAGGCAGTCACCCACGTTGGCTCCGCTCTGCGTTGCATGGTTATCCAAGTCTTCCTGTGTACGAGCGATACCTTCATATACCCAACCATAGAACTGACCAATTTCCTGTCCTACGTATGTGGCGTAAGCGCCTGTGATATAAGAGTCGGTACCAAAACCAAGAGAAGTAACCTTGTTCTTCAAGGTGCTCAAGTTGGCGCTCAAATCATACTTGAAAGCATGGTCATGATTACGGTAGGTTGCAGAGAATTCAAAACCACTATTGTCCATGGAAGCGGCATTCATTGTCACACTCGTATTGGAAACGCCGGCCTGTGCAGGCACTGGTACAGAATAGAGCAAGTCCTCTGAGGTGTTCTTGTACCACTCTGCAGTGAATTCCAAACGGTTGTTGAACATCGCCAAATCGATACCAACGTTGGTGGATTTCTTCTTCTCCCAAGCTATATTCTCATTCACGAATGTTGAAACTGCAGAACCAGTAACAGGAGTGTTGCCGAAACTATAAGTCATATTGTTACGGCTCATCGTTGTCATATACTGGTACTCACCGATATTCTCATTACCAAGAACACCATAGCTGGCACGTATCTTGAACATGTTGATGATATCGTGACTTACAGGGAAGAAATTCTCCTTGTCAAAACGCCAACCGACAGATACAGAAGGGAAGGTTCCCCAACGAATGTTTTTGCTCAAGCGAGAGCTTCCGTCACGACGTACAACAGCAGAAAGCAAGTACTTTTCATCGTAATTATAGTTCAAACGTCCTACGTAAGATGCCAATGCGTGCTTGTACTCATAAGAAGATGAGTAAGTATTGTTGGCATTCTGGAGCTGAAGGAAATAAGGCTCAGAGAACTGTACACCCCAACCAGTCAAAAGTTTGGTGTTTTCCTCTTCGTATGTCATACCAGCCAACAAATTGATGTTGTGCTTGCCGATAGTACCGTTGTAAGTCAACGTGTTCTCAACCAATGCATCGGAATAGTTGCGGGATGCTTTGGTCAAACGTTCGTTTTCCTTAGCCAGATACACGCGGTTACTCTGAAGCCATGCTGGAATCCAAGTCTTGTCCTTAGCTTCTGTCTTGCTATAAGAAAGGTTGATGTTGTAGTGCAAACCATGGTTCTTGCTCTTCACTCCTACCAAACCGAGCAAATCTACATCAGCCGACATGGTACCCATAAATCTGTCAACCAATGTATTACGCTGCAAGAGGTTGTTTACCAACAATGGGTTGGAGGCAGAAATATCTCCGTGCACTGCATTATAGTACACACCGTAGCCATAGGCATCGTAGCCGTAAGCATTGGCTGCGCCCACTTTGTCATCAAGTACCCATGTAGAACTGTCATAGGCTTTGATGGTAGGTTGCATCAAGAGCGTTCCACGAAGCACATTGGTCACGTCACCATAAAGTCCCTGCACATACTCTGAGGCATTGGAAAGACCCATGTTGTCCTGATCGGAGTGAGAATAAACCATACTGGTACGGAATTTCACAAACTTCGTATCCATTGTGTTGTTCACACGGGCTGTATAACGCTCATAGTTAGGACCAGCACCTTCAAGAGTACCATTTTGATTATAGTAGTCAAGCGAAACATTATAAGTACTGTGCGCACTACCACCGCTCAGAGCTACGTTGTGGTTCTGACGGATACCAGTCTTGAAAACCTCGTCAAACCAATCTGTATTCGTGCCATCCTGGAAATGGTACTTACCGTCTTCTCCAAGACTGTAACCACCAGGAAGAGTTGTGCCAGAATTGGCACAAGCTTGTCCAATATAGTTGCTGTACTGATCAGCATCCATCACATCATAAACACCGCTTGGAATGACATCAGCACCAAAATAACCACTGTAGTTCACCTTCAGCGGCTGGTCCTTCTTACCATTCTTAGTGGTGATAATAACGACACCGTTGGCTGCACGTGAACCATAAATTGCACCTGCCGAAGCGTCTTTCAAGATTTGGATAGTCTCTATATCGTTAGGAGAGAAATCGCGGATACTGGTACCCATTGGTACACCGTCAATTACATAAAGAGGTGCTGTGCTTCCAAAAGAGCCGATACCACGAATACGCACACTAGGATCTGCACCCGGTTGACCATCAGATGTAATCTGCACACCAGGCACCTTTCCTTCGAGCATGGTAGAGATGTTGGAATTTGACACCTTTTTCATCTCATCAGCATTCACGATAGATACAGAACCAGTAAGGTCTGCCTTCTTCTGAGTACCATAACCTACAACAACTACCTGCTCGAGCAAGTTGTTGTCTGACTCCATTTGGATTTGTTCAATGACTGCACGTCCACGTACCGCAACCAGGCGCTCCTTGAAGCCCAAATAAGTTACCACGAGAGTAGCATTGCTAGGAACGTCCAGTTGGAAATTACCATCCAGGTCAGTTACTGTGCCCGTTTTAGCATCTTTAATTTTAACAGTAGCACCTGCCAAAGGTTCACCTTGGTCATCGACAACCTGTCCCTTAACCTTGATGACAGCCTGATTTTGTGCCACTGAGGCCACCGCTGGTACAGGGGTAACAGCTACGCCTCCCATAGCCCCTAAACAGAGCATCACTGAGAATAATTGCTTCCTCATCTTAATTGTGTTTTAGGTTTATTTGTTTTGTTAATTGACTATTAGCTTTATTTGGCAAAAGTACAACTTACAAAAAAACACATAGTGGACAAATACATTTTTAAGGTGGACAAAACGCATAAAATGGTGTTTTTCACCCTTTTATGCGTTTTATCTCATATTGTGTTCCCACACACTTTTTTGTAGCAAAAATTCTTCCTGGCTATTGTTTTTATCACTCTTCCTTAACATCGGCACCATCCTTATAGGCAGAAGGCGCCACTCCATAAAGTTTGGTAAAACAACGGGTGAAATACTTGGGGTCGTTGAAACCTACCCGATAAGCTATCTCCGTGATATTTCGATTGGCCACATTCTGAAGTATCATTTTTTTCGCAACATCCAAGCGATAGTTACGGATAAATTGTGCAGTTGGTATTCCAACCTCTGCATTCAACTTTTTGCTCAGTGCGCCACGATTCATGTTCATGGCGTCAGCCAGTTCTTGCACACCAAAATCGGAATTGTCATAATTCTTCTCCATGACCTCCATGACCAAGGACATAAAGGGCTTGCGACTTTCCTCCACTTCTTTCTTGTCCGCCTCGACAGTCTTCATCTGACTTTCCTGGTATCTTCGTTGGTTCTCCAAGATGGTTTGTATGCGACTTTGCAACTTACCCGGCTCGTCGCTTTCTTTCAATGCTGCCTCTATTGGGCGGTACAATGCTTCCACCTCCCGCTCACGCATCATATTCAGTCGACGAACATAGAGATACCGCAACAAGACCACGATACATATTATTATAATGGTGATAAACCACCAGCTCTTCCAGAAATATGGCGTGACACTCACTATTATCTTTATTTCCTGTGCCTTGCTGGAAGTGATAGAAGGGGCGTATTTCACCTCAAACTCATAGTTGCCCGCAGGCAAGGTGGAATAGCGCACACTATGCTGGCCCGACTTGAGTTGAGTCCATTCATCCTCATAGCCCTTCATACGGTAAAGATACACTCCCTGGGTCTCGCTGCCGTAATTGAGGGCGGAAAAATGAATGTCAAACGACCGGTCGCTCTCATGCAGATACACTCTGTCGGCTATGGAGATGTCTTGTTTCAGATAGTCGCTCCCGGCAAAAATCTGCTGATTATCTACGAACAGTTCGGTAAAACGCAACTTGTCTGCCTCGTTGCCTGTCTTGCGAACCCCGACCACTCCCATCAATCCCCGATTGGTTCCCAAATAGATTTTGCCATTGGGGGTACAATAAGCTCCGTTGAAATAGAACTGGGAACTGAGCAAGCCGTCTTCTTCGGAGAAACTACTGAATGTCTCCGTCTTGGGATTGAAGATGGAAAGTCCGTTGTCGGTGGCTATCCAAAGCATACCTTGGCGGTCTTCCACGATACCCATCACCGTATTGTTGGCA
>CAVCAW010000131.1:0-4637 GCA_963600315.1 Bacteroidaceae bacterium
TAAAACTCAATTAGATATACGTATCTTTTAGATATTTGTAGCCAACACGTCTATCGTTGCTTTTCCTTAAGCTTAATTTGATAAAACTCATCAAAAGTTATCTCCTTTGCCATAAGTCTATCGTATGCTGACGGTTTATCAATGTAGAATTCCATTTCTTCTATTCCGCCGCCATCAGGTATTGGCGGCAGCGACCTTATAGCAAATTTGCATGTAGTAGTTTATCATACTGTTTATCAGTAAAGAATGAACTTGCTTAAATTTGTTGTTGATTATTTTTTCAGATAGAGATTCTGGATTTATAGATACTAATGAGCAATAGCCAGATAAACAATCTCTCAGCTGTTGCCCTTCTAATTCAATGAAAAACTCTGCGTTATTATTCATATTCTTTAATGTCTATTTGGTTTTGGTCTACTATCAAATCCTTTAAGTTTACTTTCAATATCTGAGATATTTGAAGAAGTGTTTCCAAATTTGGTTGCGAACGATTACATACATATGAATTGACAGAATTAAAACTCTTGTCTATCTACTTGGCTAACCATGTTTGAGAGATGCCTTTATCCTCAAGAACTTCCTTTATACGGTTTAACTTCATAATTATATCTCAAAATTTTGTGCAAAAATACATATTTCTCTCGAAATCCCAAAATTTTTATCGTTGTTTCTTCATATCCAGTTTGAAATACATTTGAAAATGGGTTCCAAACGCATTTGAATTGTAGAAGTCCTGCACCGCTTTCGCAGTACTTAATCTTCGTCCCAGCCAGGAAATTTCAATAACGGTCCACCAGAATCTTTTGGTGGAAACTGACTCTTTTTCGAATATTTCTTTTGAAGTTCCTTGTCGCCGAACATGTATCGGGCAAAGAAACTCACGAGACCAACATTAATACTATTACCGAACTGTTTATAAGCTTGTGGTTTTTTGTCGTCATATTGGAAGGTGTCAGGGAAGCTTTGTAAACGAGCACACTCTCTGGGTGTAAGAAAACGTCTTCTTTTTCCCACAATACTTGTCTGAGTAATAGCTACCAATGCAGGAAAATACGTTCCAGGTTTAACTCTAAGCCCGGAAGGTCTAATCTGCATAATATGTTCCCAAATGTTTGGGCTTTCTATATCACCTACCTGCCATTCCAACTTTGCCTTGGCTCCAAAGAAATTTTTATTTTTCTTTGCCTTGGGAAGCCACTCTGATAAGAAGTCTTTATTTTTAGTCCATAAGTCGTGGTTTTTCAAAACAAAGTTTTGTAACCATTTTGGTTGTTCGTTGAATGTTGCATAGAAAGGGTTCTCTTCCAACGGGCATAAGCAATCTGCCCATACTGGAAATCCAGGCAACTTTTCGCACTTAATATTCTGAATAAACTCATTCCAATTGTCAATCCATTCGATTTGGTCTGCTCTTAATTGAAATTTATCTAAATCAGGAATTTCATTATCGTCTAGCAATATATCGTCAATGCTACATTCAGGAATGTTATCTGTATTAAAGTAGAAAGGAGGCAACTCCCCAACATCTTTTCGTATGCACATAATGAATACGCGCTCTCGATGTTGCGGTACTCCAATGTAGTGAGGACTGAATATAACAGGTTCATCAATTACATTGTATCCCAATTCATCCAAATTGTCGTGAATAACTTTCCACGTATTGCCATGGTCATGACTTGCCAAGTTCCTTACATTTTCCAAAAGAGCATATTGAGGCTTATGATGCTTCAATATCCTGCAGATGTCAAAAAACAGCGTACCTTTTGTTTCGTCTGCAAATCCTAATCGCTTCCCGGCTTTGGAAAAAGCCTGACAAGGGAATCCACCACATAATACATCATGGGCCGGAATATCTTCTGCGTTTACCTTGGTAATGTCGCCATCGGGTTTTATGCCATAATTTCGTTCATAGGTCTTCCTGCAGTCGGCATCAATATCACTTGCGTATACACATTCTCCACCCAAATCTGACATTGCTTGGTGGAACCCACCAATACCACAGAAAAGGTCAATATATTTAAAGTCTTTTTTAATGTTCATTGTTATCTTCTATAATAACTACTATATTGTGGGTGCAAAGGTAATAAAAAAAATAAATATAGACCAAGTAACAACCAATAAAATGATACTTTTTGTGTGCATTCGAGATCCGAAACTGTATTTCGTCATCTGTAATGTCCGTTTTTGCGATGAAGAGGAGTATTTACTTTGGTATTCGTGATATGGTTGTAATTGATGGAAACGTATGTGTCCCCAATCCCACAATCGGAAAATTTCCGTTCATTTCCGTGTTAATTTTTGTTTACCGATGCTTTCCTTTTGTGGTTTAGTGCAATTCTTGTTTCTCGTTTGTTTCTTTTGCGCTTTTTGAAGAGGAATAGGTGTTGAATATCAGCCACTTGCAAACAATCAGCAGATTATCAAGAAAAGAATCACGGACCGCACCGACGCGCACGGCATTCGACATTCCGCCCTCGAACTGGGTCGAATCCATATCTTTGCACTGCAAAAACGGAGGCAACGGCATCCTCGCAGGCTTCCGCAAAAAAATCACACTCGATAGTCAATTGGCCGACCTTCTTGAGGAGGCGCTCTTTTTCTTGCTTGAGAGCCTGCACCTCCTTCTCGTTGTTTACAGGCTTCTCAAACGCCTGCTCTGCGTTGGCAAGGAACTCATCCTTCCACTCTGTGATCTTTCTCGGTGTCACTTCGTAGCGCTTTGCAAGCTCGGCTATGGTATCTTTTCTCTTTGATAGCCTCTATAGCCACTTTAGCCTTGAAGGCTGATGTAAATTTTGACATACGTCCCATTTTGATTGTGTTAATTTGCCCACAAAGGTAATCATATGTATTTAATTGTCCAAATGTGGGTGTCTAAAAACGAGGGAGTATTATAGCGCCTTGAGTTGTCAGATATTTGCACTTCAAAGAATTCTAACTTTAAATCAAGCGTGTGCGTAATTCTTCGCCGACCTTTGAAACTATTCCACATACAAGAGCATTTCCCATAAAGAAAGCTCTTTTTGTATCATTTTCACCTATAGTGTGGTTATCGGGGAACATATCCAATCTTTCAAGTTCTAGTGGAATTAATCTTCTTAATCGACCATTCTCGGGATCTCTAATCACGTGTTTGAATCTTGACGCAGTTTTACCACCTTCTGAAGTTATAATCGTACGGGAAGGTTTATCTAACGGATCGGGGAAGGACATTCCCCCTTCATTGTAGTTGAATTCGAAACCATCCTTGGTTTTTCTAACTTCATGTTTGGCACCTTTCAGATAAACCCATTTGGGTAAATCTTCTTCTTGAATATAAAAATCTTCCGTAATCAGTTGTCTATCTTCGCCAGTAGCCAATATATCACCTAATGTGGTGTAGAGACCATCGTAATGGGGAGTTACCTTATATGTATAGAAAGCACCGTCAATCATGACTCCTGCTGTTTGGAATGGTGAAGCCTTACCTTCTTTGTTAAACTCAGAAGACAAATCTGCTAAATCCCAATTTGGGTCTTTCTTCAAATTTATAGGTGTTAATGGCAACAAGTCCATATGGTCGCATACGGGGAAAGCATGGGCAAAAACGCCATCAGTAAAAATCCACTCGGTTGGATCTTGAATTTGTTCTGCTATTGCAGAATTATTACGATATGCCAATATATAGGTTCTTCTTCTACGTTGGGGCATACCGTATTCTGCTGCATTGATTATTCTCCATTCAACCTTATATCCCAGTTCATTCAAAGAATCCAGGATTATAGCAAAATCACGCCCTCTTTGTTTGGCAGGAGAACCTAAAAGTCGATCAACATTCTCCAAAAATAAAATTTGTGGAGCATTATTACCTTTTTCTCTTATAATTCTAACTATCTGCCACCAAAGAACACCTTTTTTACCCTCAATGCCTGCTGCTTGACTTAATACTCTTGCAACAGAATAGTCTTGGCATGGGAAACCTCCAACTAAAATGTCATGAACAGGAATTTCGTTGCTATCAACTAAAGCTATATCTTGGTTTACATGTCCCTCCTTGCCGAAAACTCTGCAATAAGTACGTGAAGCATGTTGTGTTTTAGTTGATGGTTCAAATTGATTGCTCCAAATTGTATTGAAGAAAGGTGGTTCTTCAGGATGATTGTTATTCACCCTGTCAAAACCGACTCTGAAACCACCGACTCCAGCAAATAATTCTATGATATTCATATTCTTCTATTAATGTTTTGTTTCAACAAGCAAATCTTTGATACTTACATCGAGCAATTGGGAAATTTTGTTTAGCGTTTGCAAATCCGGTTGAGCAGAGTTGGAGCACCAACGGCTTGTAGTGGTGACACTGACTCCTAATTGTTCGGCAAGCCATTTGCTTGTTTTCTTTTGTTCTACAAGAACTACCTTTATACGATTAAGCTCATTCATTGTAAATCTATTTAAGTCGGATGCAAAGGTATTTACATTTATTGGAAGAGCCAAGAAAAATTTAACAATTCATCTAGTTTTTATCTTTTCTTAAAACTTTCGTTGTAGTTTTCGTGAACGTGAATTCAACAAGCAAGTGCAAAATTACAAAATATTTTCGTAAACCATGACACTGGACTTAGACACTCTGACACCAACTTAGCCACCGACCATGACAT
>CAVCAW010000132.1:0-4530 GCA_963600315.1 Bacteroidaceae bacterium
CAAAACAGAAATCGACAACCTTTATAAATCGGAAGTGTAATGAAGAAAGAATTGAACCATACCAAAGTGACGGTCAAGCTCCGCAAGTCTCCCCACAAGGATGGGGAGTGGTACTTGTTTATCGAGTCTTACCCTGTATATAAACGAGGCGAGGCAAAGGCGAGCCGCGTCATCGAATCTATTGGGCGCATCATCACCACGCCCCAATGGGATGTATCGTCCATCGCACGCATCCAGCCTGACGGCACATTCAACTACAAGCCGAAGCGAGACATGAACGGCATCATCCAGTGCAAGTCACGCCTCGACCAAGAGTCGTGCATCTATGCCGACAACGTGCGCAAACTCCGGCAGCACGAATACGACAGTGCTGCACTCTACTCCGACCGTGAGGTGGAAATCATGGAACAGAATGAGCGCAACGCACAGGATTTCGTCAAATACTTCAACGATATCATCGACAAGCGTCACCCAAACAGTTCCAATGCTATCATCGTCAACTGGAACCGTGTGGGCGAACTGCTCAAGATATATTCCGGCGGTCAGCCCATCCCTTTCAAAAACGTGTCTGTAAAGTTGCTCGAAGACATCAAGATGTTCCTTCTCCGTGCACCATTGGGCGGCAACAAGAAAGGTACGGTTTCACGCAACACTGCCTCTACCTATTTCGCCATTGTCAAGGCTGGTGTGAAGCAAGCGTTCATAGACGAATATCTTACCGTGGACGTGAGTGCCAAGGTGAAGGGCATACCGTCGGAGGACAAACTGCGTGCTTCGCTGACTCTCGACGAGGTGAAGCAGTTGGCTGCCACGCCTTGTGAAAGCGACGTGCTGAGACGAGCGTCCTTCTTCTCCATCCTGACAGGTCTGCGCCACATCGACATCAAGAATCTGAAATGGAAGCAGATAACGCAAACCAGTACGGGCACTTGGCGCATCGACATCTCACAGATAAAGACCAAGGTGGGTGCATACCTGCCCATCTCGGAACAGGCTCTTGCGATGTGTGGTACACGGCCAGACGATGACAATCTGCTGGTCTTTGCCGGTCTTCAGGCTGCAGCATGGATTTCCAAGCCATTGAAGAAATGGATTGAAGCGGCTGGCATCAAGAAGCACATCACTTTTCATTGCTTTCGTCATTCGTATGCTACGCTCCAACTCGAACTGGGTACTGACATCTACATCATCAAGGACATGCTCGGGCATACCAACGTAAAGACCACACAAATCTATACCCACATTGTGGACTCCAGCAAGGAGAAAGCTGCCAATACTATCCATATTGACAATCTCCAACCCGACCAAGCGAATATTGCCAGTCGGGGCAACCATCCCGACTGAGCATCAATCATTTACACTGTCTTTAAGATATACCGCCACCCTTCTGCCCCTCATTCAGCACTGTCTGTTTGAGGGGCTTTTCTGTACATGACCAACCTTTTCCTGTAATCTTTTGCCCAATAGCATAGTTTGGGGACTTCATCTGTCATTTTCCTCCATCTTGCAATCTTAACGAAATATAAATCTGTTTGCGCCAGCCATGGGGCTTTCGAGGGGCAATTTGCCACCTATTTGGCACACCTTGCCGTAGCAGTACTTTTGCGGCAGTTTCATAAACAAACAAATTATGGAAAAAGAAATAAAATCGCTGGAGGAGATGCCGGGTGCATTGTCCTACCTTATCAGGACCATTGACGAACTCAGTGCAACGGTCAAGACTTTACAGATGTCGCAAGCTGCCAACACGCCCAAGTGGATGGACATGGACGAGCTTTGTGCTTACCTTCCCTCACATCCTGCCAAGCAGACTGTCTATGGTTGGGTGTCTGCCAAACAGATACCTGTACACAAAATCAACAAGGCTCTGGCTTTTCTCCAGTCGGAGATCGATGAGTGGTTGAAGAACAAGGTACACAAGACACAAGCCGACTTGATGAGAGAGGCACAGGAATATGTCAATGCAAAAAGAATGAGAGGATAGCATGATGGAACAGACTGTTTATCAATTTTCGTTCTTCCGCAAGCCCATACAGAATACAGAGCCATTGCGGGCTGTGGGTATCGTTGACATCTATCGGTACATTGTAGGGCATTACGCTGAACCGCAAACTACCGTCTTGCGTGCACTCACCGACAAAGACGAAGCCAAGCGATACAAGTCTACACATTTCGACTTCTGCACGTTCTCGGGATTGTTTCGCAAGCGGAACGAGAAGGAACTGTTGATACATTCTGGCTTGATGTGCATAGACTTCGACCATGTGAAAGACCTTGACGGACTAAAACGTAGGTTGCTGGAGAATGAGTATTTCGATACAGAACTTATGTTTGTCAGTCCGTCGGGCGATGGTTTGAAATGGATTATTGCCGTAGAACTGCAAGGATGGGAGCATCGCCGTTTTTTCAAGGCAGTGGTCAATTGTCTTGAATTCTGCCGACTTCCAGAAGTGGACAAGTCGGGCAGTGATGTGGCCCGCAGTTGTTTCCTGCCCCATGACCCACATGCATATATCAACCCAAAATACGAAGAATATGTCAAAGAAAATATTTTCCGCCCAAGAATGGGAGAATGTCCCTTCTAAGATTCTGTCTGGAACTCCGGCATCGAAGAAGGAGGTTGACGCTACTATATATAATAAGGTGGAGCAAGATGTTGAGCAAGTTGTGTGCGAAATAGAGCGCAGAGCCGTGGACATTGCACCCGATTACAAGGATTGGGTATCGTTGGGCTTTGCCCTCGTCGATGGCTTGGGTGAAAGTGGCCGCAGCTATTACCATCGCATCAGTCATTTCCATCCCGACTATCGTGAAGAAGCGACAGACAAGCAGTATTCGCATTGTCTCCAGTCGCATGGCAGCGGCATCACCGTCAGCACATTCTTTCATCTGGCACAACAGGCTGGAATTTCTGTACATGGCAGCAGTCTACCCATTTTGCCAAATATCCAAAATGGTAAAACGGAGAAATGGGTAAAAGCAGAGAACGAATTGCCTTCGTTTCCCGACCGTGTATTCAGTGATCTCCCGCCATTCTTGGCAGAAGTGGTGGCAAACTCCATTTCCACGGACGACCGTGACGTCATACTTATCGGTGCCATCGCCACCTTGTCGGTATGCTTTTACAACATGTCGGGCGTATATGATGAGCGAATCGTTTATCCCAATCAGTACCTCTTCGTTGCTGCGGAGGCTGGTATGGGAAAAGGTTCGTTGACCCTGTGTCATGACTTGGTGGCATCCATCAACCGAAACCTCCGTGAACTGTCCAGCCGCTTGGAGCAGGAATACAAGGTTGCCATGGCGGAATATATGAAGGGCAAGAAGTCTGCTGAGATGGAAATGCCTGCCGAACCCAAACAGCGAATGCTTGTCGTTCCGGCAAACAGCAGCGCCAGTTCTTTTCTGAAGATACTGAGCGACAACAGCGGGATTCTTCTCCTGTTCGAAACCGAAGGCGACACGCTCAGCCAAACATTGAAGTCGGAACACGGCAACTATTCCGATACGCTCCGCAAAGCTTATCATCATGAGCCTATCAGGATGAGCAGGCGCAAAGACAAAGAGTATAACGATATCGAGAATCCGCGCATATCGGTGGTCTTGGCTGGCACACCCGAGCAGGTACGCCGACTGATACCCAGTTCGGAAGACGGACTGCTGAGCCGTTTCGCCATTTACAACATTCCGTTCAAACGTGGCATCAGAAACGTCTTTGCCACAAGCGACGTATCGCAGTCGAAGAATGCCAAGTTCCGCATCCTCGGCGACCGCTTTATGCACCTGCAAGAGTCGTTCATGCGACAGGGCGAGTACACCTTTTATGTTCCCTCCCATCTGCAAATGCAGTTTGTTGCTTTCCTGCGGCAAATCAACGACGAATGTTGTGACGAAGTGGACAATAACATGCAAGGCATTGTTCGTCGTTTAGGATTGATGGCATACCGTATCATGATGGTACTTACCGCAGTCAGGACATTGGACTTGGACATATTCAAGTTGAAGTATTCGGCAGACGGAACGATTCATCTTCTCTGCGAAGAACGTGACTATACTACTGCCATGGACATCTGTACAACCCTGCTCTACCACTCCGTTTTCATCTACCGCAAGTTGGCTGGATTGGAACAGAGACTGTCAACGGATAGACAGGAGAAAGGTGTGGCGGCAAGGCGCAATGCCTTCTTTGATTTGCTGCCTCCATCGTTCACAAAGAAGGACTATGACACTCTTGTGGAAGAGCAAGGCGAGAATGCCAGCACAGCATCCAAGTGGATAGACATCTTCATACGTGAGCATCGGCTACGTCGTACAGGACAAGGGAATTATAGCAAAATAGAAACGTGATTTTTCAGAGTGGCAAGTTTATCATGCCGGAGCATGTAACGGACTTTTTGCAAAAGTCCATGAACATAATAGGGACTTTTAGAATCGTCGGCAGAAGCCGCTCACTTAAAAAGTTATTGCTGTCTGGTGAAACTTTTCGACTGACACAAGAATAGGGCTGACACTTCTCACGAAGTATCAGCC
>CAVCAW010000133.1:0-3827 GCA_963600315.1 Bacteroidaceae bacterium
CCTTTGAGGTTGTTGACCTTTATGCCCTTTGCCTGTATGGAGCCTTTCATGACGATAAATATGTTTTGGCGGCTGTGTGTTTATTGCTCCGCTACCACAGCGAAGAATTCAATGTCGGAGTCGCTCTCGTTTACAAGACTATGAGTGTGACCTTTAGGACAATAGTGGCTTTGCCCTGCACACAGTGACGAAGTTTGTCCGTCATAGATTACAGTCCCTGTGCCGGCAGTCAAGAAAATCACTTCGCAGTTGTCCTTGTGGGTGTGCATTCCGATACTGGCACCGGGTGCCAGGCGTCCTTTCATGATTTTGACATTGTCATCAATATACCTTTTTGCGATATACTCTTTCTCGCCCCCGTTGAAATGGGGCAGCGTCTCTTCTTGAATTCTGCTGAAATCTATTATCATATTGTGGACTCTTGTTGTTTGGTTTCAAACTACAAAGTTACTAACTTTTTCGCAACTGATAGATTGGAGCCGCAGTCAAGATTATAGACCTTTGTCTGACCGGCTAATAATTCCTGGCCGCTGTGTTCTCTAGCTATGCAAATGATGGCACTAAAAAATCCGGTAGCCCTTGATTGTTGGGGCTACCGGATTTTTTTTTGTGATGCGCCAAAGGCTTAGGCGCATGCGTAAGCTGTTATTGCATTTTGACTTTTTTTGTGTAAGAGTCGCCTTGACGAGTCGTGGCGTTGAGCACTATTATCTTTGATGCAGGTGCCTCTACCTTTATTTCTGATTTGTTGGAGGTTCCTACGGTCTTGCCACTCAAGTCGGTGGCGGTAATGCGCTGTATCTCTGGGTCGGTCAGTGAGATGTTGCTGCCGTTGATGATTGTGCGCACTTCGCTGCCCGTGTTTTTGGAACTTATTGACGTGGCAGAGTTGCTGAGGTCTATTACTGCAGTTTGTCCAGCTTCGAGAGGAATAGTCAGAGTGTTGTAGTCCTCGGGAGAACAGTCTACTTCTACGTTGTCAACTGTGACCATGCGGTCATAGACATTTGGATAGTGCACCTTGAGAGGCTGTCCTTGGTTTGACTTGATGGTAATCATGGTGGCCTGTCCGTTTTCCCATTCTACGCTTACTTCGAAGTCTCCGATTGCCTTGAGGCCGTTGATTCTACCCTTCTTCCAGACAGATGGCAATGCTGGCAAGATGTCGATGCTACCAGCGTGGCTTTGCATGAGCATCTCGGCGATACCGGCGCACACACCGAAGTTACCGTCAATTTGGAATGGAGCGTGTGAGTCGTAGAGGTTGTAGTAGATACCTCCTGCATACTGGTTAGTGCTGTAGGCCGTAGAGTGCTTCAGTGCGTTCTTGAGGATGACATGGGCGTGGTCACCGTCGAGGGCACGTGCCCACAGGTTAACCTTCCAACCCATTGACCAACCAGTAGCTGCATCGCCACGGAGCTTGAGTGAGTTCACTGCTGGTGTGAAGTATTCGCTTGTAGAGGTTATCTGGTTCAGTGGATATAGTGCCATCAGGTGTGACAGGTGGCGGTGGCTTGGGTCATTGCTGACGGAGTATGGAGAATACTTCCATTCCTTCAGAATAATATCGCCTTTCTTCACGCCATTTCGTGGATTGGTCCAGCCGCTGTTGGCTGAAGTGTTGGCTGTATAGGTTTCGGTGTGAAGGCCCTTGTCTGTCTTTTCGAGATATTCGTCCAAAACTGCGATTTCCTGCTCTGTCACTCCTGATTCTCCACCCAAGATGTCGATAGCTTGACGTACGGCATTCAAGTGATAATATATGAGCTGTTGAGCGTGGGCTGTTCCGTCCTCAGAGTTGTGGGCGTCTTGTTCTGGCGAGTATTCGTTGGGGGCAACCTTTGTGCCATCAGCCGAGATGTTGAGCGAAGAGTAGCCGCGGTCGTCTATCATGCGTTCCATCCAGAACTGTGCTGCGCTGTACATAGCAGGGAATGCCTTGAGCAAGAAGTCCTTGTCGAGCGTATAGCGATAGTGCTGCCACAAGTGTGTGCAGTACCACACGTTTGCTACAAAGTAGTTGCTGCCCCATGTTGACATACCACCGAAGATGTTGTTCTCGGTAAAGCAGGTCCAGCCGTTCTTCACACCTCCGTAAGAGGTGGCGGCCTTCTTCCAGTTGCTGCGGCTTGCCATGTTGATGATGTAGTTCAGGAATGGCAGGTGAGTCTCGGTCAGGTTGGTCGGTTCTGCTGGCCAGTAGTTCATCTGTATGTTGATGTTGGAGTGTATGTCGGAGTTCCAGGGGGCGCTCGACAGGTTGTTCCAGATGCCCTGCAGATTGTTAGGCACGTCGATGCCGAGCGAACTGCTTATCTCCAGATAGCGTCCGTAGGCGAAGTACAGCTGCTCGAGGAATAGCACGTCAGCTTCTGTGCCAGTCTTGTTGCTCGATGAATTGTTATATTTGTCGATAAGTTCGTTTGTGGGAATGGCGCTGTGAGTGTCAGCAAGCTGCAGCTTCACTCTTCCCATGTATCCCTCAAACGTGTTGATGTGGTCGCTGTAGATAGCATCCCAGCCTTTCTGTTCTGCCTGGCTGATGCGGCTTGAAGCCTCAGCTGCTACGTCGCTATAGAGGCCTTTGCATGTAGCTTTGTCGGGGTCGTAGTCTGTCAGTGCTGCGAGCAAGAGTACTACCTCGCTTGTATTGCTGATTCGGATGCCTTCTTCGCTACTTGTTATGACGGCATTGTCGTCACCAATCACCTTGAATGTGGTGTTGTAGGTCACGGTAGTGAGTTTTCCGCCGAATGATGCAGTAGCATCGCTGTAGGTCGGTGTGGAGGCGCTGATGTCAGCTCCCGGTTCATATGAGAACAAGAGATCCAACTTGTTGTCACCTTCAGCCTTGTATTTCACTGCTATCACCTTGTCGTTGGTGGATGAGAGATAGCGGCGTGTGTATGTCGTTGTTCCTGCGGCATTGGTGAAGTTTACTCCAGCTGTGCCGTTCTCAATGTCGAGATATCTCACGTAGTCTTTGACCATGTGGTCTGACGAGTAGTCAAAGTCTGAACCCATGTTCTTCACCATTACGCTACCGAAGTTCTTGTATCCGCCGTACGAACCCATGTCGTTGGGACCGCCCGTCCACAAGGTCTTCTCGTTGAACTGTATTTCGTCAGTGGCCACACCGCCAAAGAGGCTGGCACCCAACTGTCCGTTACCGATAGGCAGTGAATACTCCATCCAGATGTTGTTGACTTCTGTCAAGGTAGCAGGCTTGTTATACCACAATGTCAGGTCGTGTTCGGGTGCAAACGATGTCGCTCCCGACACTTTGTAGTCTGCATAGGTCATCTTGTCGGGACTGACAAAGGTGATGGGGTTGCCGCCGTCTGAAATTGCCCACAGACCAACTTCGTGACCTTTGGCTGCACCCTGCCACTGGTTGAAGTAGGCATTGCTAGTTGTTACTGAGTTTGCTTTGATTTCCCATGCTGGCGCATAGGTGCTGTTTTGAGTTTCTGTCAATGAGAAACCGCCGGCATATTCGGTGCTTTGCCTGGTGCTCAGACGCGCATTGTCACCCGTGCCTGTGATGTAGGCGTAGTTGCCAAGTTTGCTGACCAACTGGAAGTCGTCCGACTTACCTACGAATTTCCACAACTGACCGTCTGTCGGGTCGGCTGAGCCCAGAGTCGTGTTCTTGTTGGCTCCGTTGTCAATGATAGTGTTGTCACCTTTTGAGAAAACAAGGAAATACCAATATTCCTGCTCTTCATTTGAGAATTTAGGCTCTACTGACTGTGCCAACACGAAGTTGAGACCGTTGTTGGTGTCTCCTGCGCTCCATTCGCCAAGGTTGACTCCAACTGAGG
>CAVCAW010000133.1:3837-4506 GCA_963600315.1 Bacteroidaceae bacterium
ACCTACTGTCGGAGAAAGAGACGTAATTTCCCTTTTTGCTTATCAGGGTGAAGTCATCTTTGGTTCCTATCAGCGCCCATTTCATGTCATCCGAACTGCTCTTGTCGGCTGTGACGAGAAGTCCGTTGGTCGTGTTAGGGTCTTTTAGACAGTGACTGCCGGTCTGAAACTGAATATAGTACCAGATGGTGTCACCGCCGGCTGTGCTGAATTCAGGCATCGTGCCTTGGCCTTTCGCCACAACTGCGGTAAGCATTATGCTAAACGCAAGTAAGAAAAACTTTTTCATGGATGCTGAAAAATTTTGGAGTTTAAATTATTGATATAGACTGCAAAGATAGTGTTTCTTTTTGGCAATAACAAAGAAAAAGAGTCCATATCGTTCGGAGTGGGGATTTCTTCCCGTCTGAAGCGTCAAAAATCGCTTTTTATTGCTACTTTTGCAGTCTCCTAAATTACAATGTGTATAGTAAAGAAATTGTTTGAAGAATATTATGAATAAGAACACTATCATCGGAATGTTGCTCATCGCTGCCGTTATCATCGGCTTTAGTGTAATCAACACTCCGTCGCAGGAAGAAATCAGCGCCAAGAGGGTTGCTGACAGCTTGGCTCTTGAACAACAGAAGATTTCAGAGATAAAGCAACAGCTAGAGCAGGATAGCATCG
>CAVCAW010000134.1:0-4499 GCA_963600315.1 Bacteroidaceae bacterium
TTTATAGATAGTCTTTTGGATGTAGATTTCTCCTGGGCGCAGAACAACACTGGGGAAGTGAGGCTTGTTGGGACTGTCGGGGAAATGTTGCGCTTCGAAACACAAGGCTGAGTGCTTTCCGAAGGTAGCGCCGTGGCTGCCTTTGAAGCCGTCAGCCCAGTTGTCAGAATAGAACTGGATGCCAGGCTCAGTGGTGTATACCTCCATTGTTCTGCCGCTGTTAGGCTCAACCACACGGGCTGCAAAGGATAGCTCGCCAACCTCTGACTTGTTCAGCACGTAGCAATGGTCATAGCCAGTACCGTTCTTGATTTGCTCGTTGTCAGCGGCAATGTCTCTGCCTACGGCTTTAGGCGAAGTGAAGTCAAATGGAGTGTCCTTAACTTTCGCAATCTCTCCAGTAGGGATTGATGTTTCGTCAATCGGTAGATAGAAATCAGCGTTGATTTCCACAATTTGGTCAAGTGCTTTTGGTGTTGGATTGCCTAAACCTTGCAAACTGAAGAATCCGTGGCTCGTCATATTGACAATGGTCTTCTTATTTGTTGTGCCGCGGTAGTCTATTATCAGTTCATCTTCATCGGTCCAAGTGTAACGGACTGTCATATTCAGTTCTCCAGGAAATCCCTCCTCGTAATATGCAGAGATATATCGTAGAACTATTGTCTGATCGTTAATTTGTTCCGCATCCCACACCCTCGCATGAAAACCTGTTGGTCCTCCGTGAAGGTGATTCGGTCCATTATTGACAGCTAAGTTGTACTCTTTGCCATTAAGGTGAAATTTTCCTCTGGCGATGCGGTTGCCGTAGCGACCAACGAGGGTGCTCAGAAATGGCTCTGGGCTGTTTATACAACTTTGTATGTTGTCGTGTCCTTGAATTACGTTAGTAACATTACCATTTTTGTCTGGTACCATGATAGCTAGAATGGTACCTCCGTAATTAGTTATGGCAACTTCATTACCAACTTTATTTTTGAGAATGTAGAGTTCCGTCTCTTTTCCATCAATTACAGAATGGAAATCAGAGGCTTTTAAACCGCAAAGATTGTTTGTTGTATCCATTTGTTCTTGTTTTTTTTGAAAAGTTTCCTTTGCAAATATAATTATTCAGAGCAAGAACACAGACATTTTAGGTGTAAAAAATTGCTTTTAATCACCTCTTTTAGCCGCAAACAATTCAAAACCGCAAAACATACCCATTTTTACTGCCTATTTCTTGAGATGTGCAAATAAGTCAGCAACGATGTAAGTACTACCTCCAACGAATATAAAATCCTCCATGCCTGCCTGCGAACAAGCGGTCTCGTAAGCTTCGCCAACAGATGAAAAGCAACTTCCTAATAATCCGTATTGGCAAGCTTTTTGTGCTAATTTTTTTTCATTCAAAGCTCTTTTCGTTGATGCTTTTGTGAAATAGTATTCAGCATTTTTAGGTAACGTATTCATTACTGCAGAGATGTCTTTGTCGTCTACCATGCCAAACACTATACGCATTATTCCGCAAGATGTCATGGCTTCCATCTGTATCTTTAGCTGTTCGCTTATGTATTTAAATCCACCTTCATTGTGCCCTGTGTCACAGATAGTTAATGGTGTGTCCTGAACTTTCTGCCATCTGCCCATCAAGCCAGTTGAACAGCATACCATAGAGAATCCGTCAATGATATTACTCTTTAAGATATTGTAACCGGATTCTCTGATTAGCGGAATAGCATGCAATATCGTGTTTGTGTTTTTCTCTTGGCATAGACCTCCCAAATCCCCCCTAATTTTTCCGTATGATTTTGTTTCGTAATCTCTACCGCCCGTATAGCGATTTGGTACGCTATTGTAAACTTCAGGTGTGTCTTCGGCAAAGATAATTTCACTGTTGACTTCCCTCGATTTTTTAACAAAAACACTCTTTGTTTCAGGAAGGCTTTCTCCAATAACAACAGGAATGCTTGGTTTGATGATGCCAGCCTTTTCTGATGCTATTTTTGAAAGTGTGTCACCGAGAAATTGGGTGTGATCATAACTGATATTGGTTATGATAGATAGAATTGGGGTTATAATATTCGTGCAGTCGAGTCTTCCACCAAGCCCCGTTTCTATAACTGCAATGTCAACCTTGTTATCAGAAAAATATTTGAAAGCCAAAGCTGTAGTCACTTCAAAAAACGATGGATGGAGTGGGGCAAAGAAACCTTTGTGTGTTTTAACAAACTCTACTACATAGTCTTTGCTGATAGGTGAGCCGTTAATGCGTATCCGTTCTCTGAAGTCTAGCAGGTGAGGCGATGTGTATAGACCTGTCTTATATCCTGCCTGCTGTAGAATTGAAGCAATTGTGTGAGAGCATGACCCCTTCCCGTTTGTACCAGCAATATGTATGGTTTTGAAATTATTGTGCGGATGTCCCAAATGCTCATCAAGTTTTAGTGTGTTGTCAAGACCTTCTTTGTAGCCTTTGCTCCCGACTTTTTGAAACATTGGTACGCAGTCGTACAAATATTGTATTGTTTCGAAATAATTCATTTTATGGGTATGACAATGCAAGATGTCCCCATATGCCCTAGTCTAGGGAATATGGGGACGTCTCAATATATTGGATTAAAAATAATTTTTGTATTTGTCAAAGATTTTTTTTCTTTGGGATTCTGTCGGCGTGAAATTAGGACTACCGTTAAGACTTTCAAGAGTTTGCTTTTCCTGAGTTGTCGTTTTTTCTGGAATGTACACGCTTATCTTTACGACAAGGTCACCTGGTTGACTATAGTATCTCTCAACAGCAGGAAGTCCTTTTCCACGTAAACGTAGCACTTTGCCTGGTTGGGTTCCGGGGTCAATCTTGATTCTTGCTTTTGCCCCAGATATGAGAGGAATTTCCACAGTGTCACCCAATGCTGCTTGACTGACGGATAATAGCAGATTGTATATTAAGTCTTGCTCGTCACGAATGAATGTGTTATTTGGCTTTTCTGTTATAACAACTTGTATGTCTCCCGGAACTCCATTGTGTGGGGCGGCGTTTCCTTTTCCTGCAAGGTTGACAATCATTCCGTCGGCTACTCCTGCAGGAATGTTTAGCTCTACAATCTCTTCACCTTGCACAATTCCTGTTCCAGCACATTTTTTGCATTTATCCTTAATTACAGAGCCTTCACCATGACATGTGGGACACTCTTGTTGCATCTGAACAATGCCGAACATAGACTGGCGCTTTGTCACGATGTAGCCAGCTCCGTGGCATTGTGGACATGTTTCTGGATGTGCCCCATTTGCAGCTCCACTACCATGACAATCTGGGCATGTTGCACCCTTTTTAACTTTTATCTTCTTGGTAATGCCAGTTGCTATTTCTTCAAGCGTAAGTGGTATACGTACTCTTAAGTTCGTTCCTTTGTATACATGTCTGTTGTTTCGTCCTCCTTGGCTGAATCCTCCACCAAAATGGCTGCCGAATCCTCCACCAAAAATATCACCAAAAGCACTAAAAATGTCGTCCATATTCATGCCGCCTCCGCTGAATCCTCCGCCAAATCCTCCAGGACCATTAACTCCTTCATGACCAAAGCGATCATAGGCCTGACGTTTCTGTGAATCGCGAAGTACATCATAGGCTTCTGCGGCTTCCTTAAACTTCTCTTCTGCTTCTTTATCACCAGGATTTCTATCTGGGTGATATTTTAGTGCAACTTTTTTATATGCTTTTTTAAGCTCGTCATCAGTCGCATTTTTGTCGACTCCGAGCACTTCATAATAATCTCTTTTTGTTGCCATGATAATTGAGTGTCTAAAATTGGTAGGGGAGTATTACTGGCCTACAGCCACTTTTGCGTATCTTATCACTTGGTTGTTGAGAAGGTATCCGTTCTGGACGCAGTCAATGACTTTTCCCTTGTGTTCATCGTCTACAGGGACGAAAGCCACTGCTTCGTGGAAATCAGTACAGAAATCTTCTCCTTCGGTGTCCATTTTTTTTAGTCCCAATCCTTCTAACGTCTTGTTGAATTTTTGAAAAATCAGTTGCAAACCTTCCTTTAAGGCTTCTACTCCTGTTGCATTCTCCATGCTGAGTTCAGCTCGCTCTAAGTCATCGGCTATAGGTAACATGGCTTCTATTACCTTTTTCCCACCATTGAGAATCAAATCAGCCTTTTCCTTCAAAGTGCGTTTGCGGTAATTTTCAAATTCTGCAGCCTTATAAAGTAAAGTATTTTTCAATTCTGCAATCTGATTTTCTAAGTCTTTAATTCGTTCTTCGGGAGTTGGTTCTTCGTTTTTTTCTGCGGCTTCAGATTGTGTGCTTGGTGTGGTTTCCTCTGACGTTTGGTGCTGAATGTTTGTTTCAGAATCTTCTTTGCGGAGTTTATCCTTACTTAACAAATCATTATCATTTTCCTTCTTCATAATATTCCTTTATTGTTTTATTTTCATAGAAATATGCAATACTCGTACCAAAGTTTTCTGTTTATTGAAATATTGAATTGGTCAACACGTCGTAATTACATAAT
>CAVCAW010000135.1:0-4467 GCA_963600315.1 Bacteroidaceae bacterium
CCAAAGTCGTCCTAGATTGAGAACTAACAAATGTTAAAATCTTGCTAAAAATCTTGACAAATTCCCAATACGCGGAAACGTTTTGTTTCATCCGGCACATCACTCAAGATGCCGGATGAAACAGAAATTATCTATAGAGCATCAACGTGCCCCAACCCAACTGGTCGAAAGCACCAGAGTTGCTGCCATATCGGTTGTCACCGACACCACACTCCGGACGCATCTTGTCTGCCATCTGCTTCACATATTTAAAACCAGACGACAAACCCTTTGTCTTGGCATAGTGGTTATAATAGATTTCCCAACCCGGACGAACGCCACCACGTCCACTGTCATCGGAAACCTTGGTATGAGTTGCCCCATGGCTCTTATTCGAACAAGAGCAATCCTGGCAATACAGATAGGTATTAAAAGGAATCTGGTCGGAAGCTATGATCCAATCACCTTCTTTGTTTTCCTTGTCTGTACCACCACGAAGATTGCAAAGAGCTACGTATTCTCCCATTTTCAAAAGCGCATTGTCATTGGCACTAAAAAAGTCGAGCTTGCTTTCTTTGGGATTAGCTGTATAGAAAGTGTAAGCCATCTGTGCCAGATTGGCCAACACCATCGCCGACATTTCCGCATGGCCTTGGTCACGTCCGCTTTCTTGGTTCTGACAGATTTGTTCGCCAGAACCTAAAGGGTCTTCGAATGTTCCCTGGATAAAGTTTTTGATGCAGCCATTTCCTGCTCCTTCGTAAAAGTAATTGACCACGTAATCCACCATCTCCTCATCTTCTGTCAAGATGCCGATAGCCATATAGGAACACATGTTGACCAAGTCCCAGTTGCTCCAATAATGAAGCGAACAGTTATTGGAACCATTATGATTTTCAAGAAAGTCCTTGTTCTTGCTGGCAAAGACATCGAGCATCCACTTCTTGTATGCATCCTGGTCGGCCTTCGCCCAACCCTCATAAGTAGTCATGACTTCTGCGGCACAGGCAAAGGTGTAGCCTTGTGCACCGGCAGCAAGCATCTGGTTGGAATCATTGGAGGTTATCTTCTTGCATGTGCCGGCCCATGCGTTCAAGATTTCCACAGACTTCTTGGCATAAGCCTCGTTGCCGGTCAATTTCCATAACAACGCCGTCTGGTAAGCAGCTGCTGCATCGCGCATGGCATAAGTATAGTTCTCCTTGTCAATACCTGTGCCCGTAGGGTCTCCGCGCACAATCAGTTCTTGTGGAGAAGCGTTGCGGGTCAGCGAAGAGTAAGAGCTGCTTTTCAAGGCCTCAAATGCTTGCCTCACTTCGTCTGGAGCCGTACTGTTGTCCAGACTTTCCTTCACGTAAGCAAAGTCAGCAGCCGAATACATGGCACATGGATGAGGGTATGCATACTTGGTTTGCTGGCGGCTCGTGTACATCTCAATTGCTTTCTCATGGGGGAAAGCATGGTCGGGCCTGTCGCTTGACAAAGTTATGTCACAAGTCGGAGACAGTACCTCGACAACCTCCTGAGAAAAAGAAGGGATGGCAGCCCACAGGGCCAATGCCATCCCTCCTAATTTAATATGTTTGTTCTTAGTCATGTTTTTTCATTCAACGACCGTTCGTATATCACATACTATTTGACAACAAATTTCTTGCCATTCTTGATATAGATGCCAGCCGGAAGATTGTCGCCATTCATACGGACACCTTGCAAATTATAGACATTGTTGTCTACTGCCACAGGAACATTCGTCTCTATGGTCTTTACACCCGTTCCGGACTTCTTGGTATAAACGACAGTCAGCTGCGGTACCAGGTCTTCCTTCTTGAATACTACAGATGCATCCTTCTTGTTGGTTACATCTTCCGCTTCTTTGGTATAGAACATCAACTGGTCGGCAGAATTGGTATGTTCAATAAGCACAGCAACAGTGTTGGTGTCAAGAGTCTTCACGTAGCTGGTCAGGTCAATCTCGTTTGTCCAGGCATCTACAGTTTTGAATTCTTCGGTCAACTCATCGCTGGCGTTCGATTTGTTGCCCAAACCTTTTGCCGAGTATGTGCCAATCAGATTGTCCTCCGTTCTGGCAGCAGCCAAATTGGTCTCCTCGTCAGCATAGGTGGTGTTTTCGTCGAAAGCGACATACTTATAGAGGTTGAAATTACGGCTACCTTTAGTACGTTCTGTTACCAGACGAAGGGTGGCACTCGTAATCTCATAGTCAGCGCCAATAGCCTCTGCCGGAATTTGGAAAGACATCATACCAATGAAGTCAGTATCATCCTTGGATTTCAGCTCCATAGTAGTCTTGCTTCCAAACTTGGTAGTATTGTTCTTGCGAACATAAGTGTCTGCAGTTGGAAGAGATACGTCTGTCTTCTGAGCAGCATCAACTTCATAGACAACCGTCAGCTGTGGATGCAAGTCGGCTGCAGCAAAGGTGAAGTTGGGAGTTACCTTGGTGTTGGTTACATCCTCAGCATCGCTCGAATATACCTTAATGGAAGTTGTCGTGCTCTCGGCAGCATTCAGCAGAACGAGGTTTACATTGCCGCCAGCCGACTTCACATAGTCAGTAATGTCTATGTTGTTAGTCCAGTCTTCAATATTTGCAGAAGCACCAGCGTCGGTCACAGCTTTGTTTGAAGTGCCTTTCAATTTCACCTTGGCGATAGGTTCTTTTCCGCGAGCTGCATTGACGTTGGAAATCTGACTGTTATAAGTATCTGCATCCGACACCTCAGCATCCAGAGCATAGATGGCAAGAGTTCCCTTGGCACGCTCTGTTACAAGCTTCAAGTTGGCACTCTTGACAGTATATCCAGACTTCACCGGCACTTTGAAAGACATCAAGCCCAGGAACTCTTTCGTGATTGCACCGTCCGTACGGGAGGTGTACATCTCTATTGCCTTCTCCGTAGCCTTTGCCTTGTCAGCGGATGTAGAGGCCAATGTGACATCACTTGTCACGCCAAGTGTCTCTTGAACGCCTTGCGCCATTGCCTGACCGGCAAACATGATCATTGCCGCACTGAGCATACAATGAAGTAAATTTCTCTTCATAATCTTCTCTATTTAAGTTGGTATTATTGTTGTTTATGCTATCAATACGGAAACATCAATCCTTTTACGTAAAATTCCCTGTCCCAAATCTAAAACGATTCGGAACAGGGAATTCATCATGATTGGTTATTACGCTATTAAAGCTTCATTCTAACGATAGAGCATCAACGTGCCCCAACCCAACTGGTCGAAAGCACCCGAGTTGCTGCCATATCGGCTGTCACCGGCACCACACTCCGGACGCATCTTGTCTGCCATCTGCTTGGCGTATTTAAAGCCGGAAGACAAGCCCTTCACCTTGGCATAATGGTTGTAGAAGATTTCCCAACCCGGACGAACACTGCCGCGTCCACTGTCATCGGCCATCACGGTATGAGTGGCGCCATGAGTCTGGTCCTTGCAAGTACAACCCGTGCAATATACATATTTGTTGAAAGGCATATCGTTGACACTGACGAGCCATTGTCCTTCCTTATTTGCATTGTCGCTGCCGTTGCGCAAGTTGCTCAAGGCTACATATTCGCCCAACTTCATCAGGGCATTGTCGTCAGCTGCGAAGAAGTCGAGTTTGGAAGCATCGGCATTCAACTTGTTGTTCTCATAAAGGCTGTATGCCATCTGGGCCAAGTTGGCAGCCACCATTGCCGACATCTGGGCATGTCCCTGGTCGCGACCGCTCTCCTGGTCTTGCGCAATCTGTTCGCTTGAGCCAAGAGGATCAGAGAAGGTGCCTTGGATCAAGTTGCTGATGCAGCCGTTTCCGGCTCCCTTATAGAAATAGTTCACTACATAGTTCACCATCTCGCTATTCTCGGTCAGGATGCCGATAGCCATATAGGAACACATGTTGACCAGGTCCCAGTTGCTCCAGTAGTGGAGAGCGCAGACATTCGTACCGGTATGATTGTCGAGGAAATCCTTGTTCTTGCTGGCAAAGACATCGAGCATCCACTTCTTGTATACATCCTGGTCAGCCTTCGCCCAACCCTCATAAGTAGTCATGACTTCTGCGGCGCAGGCAAAGGTGTAGCCCTGTGCACCGGCAGCAAGCATCTGGTTGGCATCATTGGAGGTTATCTTCTTACATGTGCCAGCCCATGCGTTCAAGATTTCTACAGACTTCCTGGCATAAGCCTCATTGCCGGTCAATTTCCATAACAGCGCCGTCTGGTAAGCAGCAGCGGCATCACGCATGGCATAAGTATAGTTTTCCTTGTCGATGCCTGTACCCGTAGGGTCTCCGCGCACAATCAGTTCTTGTGGAGAAACATTGCGGGTCAGCGAAGAGTAAGAACTGTTTTTCAGAGTCTCAAATTCTTGCCTTACTTCATCTGGAGCCGTACCGTTGTCCAGACTTTCCTTCACGTAGGCAAAGTCTGCAGCCGAATACATGGCACATGGATGAGGGTATACATACTTGGTAAG
>CAVCAW010000136.1:0-4406 GCA_963600315.1 Bacteroidaceae bacterium
GGCTCCAAGAATGGAGAAGTAATCAGTGCCCCGTCGTTCAGTCCAAACGCTCGTGAAATAATATCAACCGTCGGTGCAGGTGACGCTTTCTGTGCAGGTGCCTTGTATGCTATTCACGAGCAATACGACCTGAAGTCTTTGCTGAGATTTGCTTCAGCAAGTGCGCGCTTCAACCTGTTCAGTACCACCAGCACAGGTGGTGCTCCTTCCTTGAAAGAAATAGAAGAATACTTACAAAATACAAAATAGAATATGCTTGTCCGAATGAAAGAGCTGCTCGAAATTGCCGAGCGAAACAACAAGGCTGTAGGAATGTTCAATACCACAGGACTTGACTGTATCCAGGCTGTCATTGGTGCTGCTGAAGAAATGAACGAACCCGTTATCATTGCTCACGCAGAGGTGCATAACGTCTTTAACGATATCGCGTTGGTCGGCCCGGCAATGATTGCAGCCGCCAAGAATGCCAAAGTGCCCGTTTGTGTTCATCTGGATCACGGTGAATCACTGGAAATGGTAGAGCGTGCTTTGGACCTTGGTTTCACTTCTGTTATGATAGACGCTTCCTCTTTGCCTTATACTGAGAATGTTAGTGTTACCCGTGACGTGGTAGCCAAATGCCATTCCTTGGGAGTAGACGTGGAAGCGGAATTGGGAAAACTGCCTACACCCGAAGGCGGCACGACTGATGGTCCGTCCTGCCCCAGTGATTTCTATACGGATCCGGAACAGGCACGGGAGTTTGTTCAAAAAACAGGAATCGACGCCCTTGCCATAGCGTTCGGTACGGCACACGGGTTCTATAAAGAAAAACCAGTATTGGATTTTAATGTGGTAAGCGCGTGCCGCAAAACCACAGGACTGCCTCTGGTAATGCATGGCGGCTCTGGTGTTTCAGCTGAAGATTTTGGTCGTGCCATAGATGCAGGAATCCGTAAAATAAATTACTATTCCTACATGTCAAAAGCCGGCTATGATGCCGCCAGAGATTTGATACGTGATGAGTCCACGTCCTATTTCCACGATGTGGCCCATGCTGCGATGCTTGCGATGAAAGAAGACGCAAAAAAAGCGATAACAATCTTTTCAAGAAGGTAAGGAATAGCTCCCATGAATTATACGTTAGGTCGGTTGTTGGTTGTGGTGTCTGCCTGTTTCCTCGGGACATACTCCCTTGCAGATCAGGTAAGTGTCGGTGAATTGGCTGCCCAATTTGCCGATCCTCCACGCGAGTCACGCCCCATGGTCTGGTGGCACTGGATGAACGGCAATATCACTAAGGATGGTATCCGAAAGGACCTGGAATGGATGAATCGTGCTGGTATCCGTGGGTTCCATCAATTTGATGGTGCCTTGCAGACGCCCCAGGTGGTGAAGCATCCTCTTGCATACATGACGCCAGAGTGGAAGGATGCCTTCCGATATACTTTCCACCTTGCCGACTCGCTCGGTATGGAAACCGGCATCGCCAGCTCGCCAGGATGGAGTAGCATGGGCGGACCGTGGGTCAAGCCTGAGGATGGCATGAAAAAAATTGTGTGGCGTGAAATGACTATTGAAGGTGGCAGGCATATCAGTGTCCCACTACCCAACCCCTGGACTACATCTGGCCCGTTCCAGAACGTAGGACAAGTAGAGTATCTCGATGTTTCCAATTCCAACGACAGCCTGTATCATGATATTGCCGTGGTGGCTTTGCGTGTGCCCGACAATGATGGTTCACTGACTCCATCTTCTGTAACAATGAGTGGCAAAGGCCTTGATATCTCGTTGTTGCTGGATGGCGATGCTATGACGGGTGGAAAGCTGATGAAGGATGATAAATGCTGCTGGATTGAATATCATTTCGACAAACCTGCCACTGTCAGGTCAATAGTACTGTCTGATGCAGGCGGACGTTTGCCCATTGTGGTGAAGGCTGATGGTAAGGTCATTGCAACAATCCCCATCTCGCCAATACAGCAGCAGACCATATCTTTTGATCCAGTCACTGCTTCTGTATTCCGTCTGGAGACCACCCCCATACCTCCATCACCCATCATGAACCTTCTTGGCATAAAGGGATCGATGGATAGTATTACGATCAATGAGTTTGAGCTATTTGAATCAACACGTGTCAATGCAGCCGAAGCAAAGGCTGGCTTCATGACCAATGCTAATCTCTATAGTTCAAAGACTGCCTATTATCGCCCATTAGGCCTTTATACCACAAGCCTCAAACCTCAAGCCATCACTCAGACAGCCATTGACATCACCCGCTACGTCAAGGACGGCAAATTGTCGTGGGATATTCCTGAGGGTAAGTGGAAAATCTATCGTTTCGGATGGTCGCTGACAGGCAAAAAGAATGCGCCCGCACCAGTCGAAGCAACAGGCTTGGAAGTCGATAAGCTGAGCCTACCAGCGATAAAACGCTATTTGGGCACTTATCTTTCAATGTACAAGGACGTTTTAGACGGCGACCTGAGTCTGATAGACTATATGATGTTTGACAGTTGGGAGGCTGGCAATGAGAACTGGACACCCGGCCTGCGCGAGGAATTTGACAAGCGTAATGGCTATGACATGTTACCCTGGATGCCAGCTCTGACAGGTCAGGTGGTATCTTCGACAGAAGAAACCGAGAAGTTTCTACTTGACTGGCGTCGTACGTTGGAGGACATTGTTGCCGAGAACTACGACCATTTGTCGGAGATCCTCCGCAGTTACGGCATCAAAGGCCGATATGGTGAGTCACATGAGGGTGGGCGCGCCCTTGTTGCCGACGGCATGGATCTCAAACGCAGTGCAGACATTCCGATGTGTGCCATATGGGCTCCTGGTGCTTTTCTCGGCTCTCCGCTTATGACATCACTCGCCGACATGCGTGAATCAGCATCAGTGGCACATATCTATGGACAGAAAATAGTAGCAGCTGAATCGATGACTGCCGTGGGGCTGAATGGCTATGCTTACTCTTTCTATCCAGGCAACCTGAAGGCTACCGTAGACCATGAATTCGCATCTGGAGTCAACCGCATCGTCATTCATGATAGTGCTCATCAACCTCTTGACGACTATTTCCCTGGTGTGGGTCTGAGCATTACCGGGCAGTGGTTCAACCGTCATGAAACATGGGCTGAACAGGCTCGTTCATGGACTGATTATCTGGCTCGCACTTCGTTCCTGATGCAGCAGGGCAAGAACATATCTGACTTTCTAGTCTACTATGGTGAAGACACAAACATCACTGCACGCTATAAAGATGAACTACCGGCAATACCCAAGGGGTACAACTATGATTTTGTCAATCCTTATGCTTTGCTCAATGTCATCAAGTATGAGAATGGTTGCTTCACCGCACCCTCGGGTAACACATGGCGTGTGCTCGTAATCGATGCCGATTTTTTCTCGCCTGCGATACAGCAACGTATAGACGACTGGAAGGCTCAGGGTGCCAACGTCTGCACATTGAAAGACATCTCATCGTTTGGCATTATGCCCGACTGCATAGCCTCGGATAGTATCCGCTTTGTACATCACAGTGTCGACGATGGTGATATATATTGGATCAACCATCCGTCAGACAAAGCCGAGACTGTCAGTCTCTCTCTGCGCACTGTTGGCATGAAGCCACAATTATTGGATCCAGAGACGGGCACAATATCTGACGTGACATGGCATTCTGAAGGTAATCGTACTGTGGTCGAGTTTCCGATGACGGAGAACGATGCCAAATTCATTGTATTCTCTGGCAAGACAACTCTTAATGGAGAGATTGTTGCCATTGACCATTTTGAACCGCTGTTCACCATAGATGGCACTTGGAAAGTTACATTCCAAAAACATCGTGGTGCTCCTGCAGAGGCAGAGTATGTAACATTGAAGTCGTATACAGATTCAAATGATGAGGGTATCAAGTACTTCTCTGGAACTGCTGTCTATAACAACTCATTCAAGATGCCAAAGGTGAAAGGTCGTGTCCTTCTTGATTTGGGTAAGGTGAAGAATATTGCCGAGGTCATTGTTAATGGCAAGACCGTTCGCACTTTGTGGCGCAATCCTTATGTTGTTGACATCACTGACTATGTATGTAAAGGCAATAACAAGTTGCAGGTGAATGTCACTAACCTCTGGCCGAACCGCCTCATCCGTGATGCCAAATTGCCTGAGTCGGAACAGTTAACACACATTACTTTCCCATTCTATAAAGACACAGACGAGCTACAGGAAAGTGGTCTTTTGGGACCCGTGAAAATTATGATAACAAAACAATAAATTTATGAAAAACGTATTAGGATTCTTATTTTTTCTTCTCGCCCTGCTATCTTCATGTGAGGGTCATGAAGAACTGCTCTCTATCTATCCTGTTTCAGATAAGGTAAGAGCAATTGAAAATGCAATTTTTGCTAGTGACACTCTTGGAC
>CAVCAW010000137.1:0-4370 GCA_963600315.1 Bacteroidaceae bacterium
GACTGAGCCGATGGCCCAACTGTGGGGGACAAAGGAAGACTATAAAGAGTAAGTTTACGATATGTATGAAAGATATATAAAGCGTTGCCTTGACTTCGTCATCGTGTTGACTGTATTGATAGTGATATGGCCGTTCTTGTTGCTTGTGACCATACTTCTCCTGATTTTCAATGAAGGTGCTGGGGCGTTCTTCACGCAAGAGCGTCCTGGATACAAAGGCAAGATATTCAAAATCATCAAGTTCAAGACCATGAACGAGAAGCGAGGAGCCGACGGCAAATTGCTGCCTGACGTGCAACGGATAACAAGGTTCGGGGCCATTGTCCGCAATCTTAGCATAGACGAATTGCCACAATTGTTCAACGTATTGAAAGGCGACATGGCCATTATCGGCCCTCGCCCATTGTTGGTCCAGTATCTGCCATTATACAGCAAGGAGCAAATGCGCCGTCACGATGTCCGCCCCGGAATAACAGGATGGGCGCAATGTCATGGAAGAAACAACTTGACATGGACAAAGAAGTTCGAGCTCGATGTCTGGTATGTAGACCACGTCTCGTTCAAGACTGATTGCGAAGTGGTATGGACTACGGCAAAGAAGGTATTGAGCCGTGCCGACATAGACAACGACCATGTGGAAAACAAACAATATACGACACCACTATTCGATGGAACCAACTAATCAATACAAACAACTGGAAACGCCTTGCTTCCTGTTCGACGAGGAGGAGTTGAGGCGCAGCGTCGTGGGGTTTCAAACAGCATTGAAGTCGCATTTTGCCGATGTGGCAGTGGGCTATTCTGTAAAGACCAACTCTACTCCATATTGCATGCAAAAGGCAATAGAGATGGGCGCATACGCAGAGGTTGTCTCACATGATGAGTACGAACTGGCTTTGCTGTGCGGTTGCCAGAAAGACAAAATCGTATATAACGGCCCCATGAAATCAAAGGAGACCTTTCTTGACGCCGTGGAGCATGGGGCAATAGTGAACATCGAGACAAAACGCGAACTGGAATGGCTCAAAGAGTTGGACAAGAGCAAAAACGCGAGAGTGGGATTAAGGTTGAACATAAACATAAGCAACGTGTCTCCAAGCGACGCAGATGGCGACGATGACAACAGCCGGTTCGGATTTTCCGACGAGACCGGTGAGTTTAAAAACGCCATAAACTATATCTCAAGCCTGCCTAACGTCAGTTTGTCTGGCATTCATATCCACAGGACAGCCCATAGCCGAAGCGTAAGATTCTATAAACAATCAATCGCCTACGCATGTGACGTGATAAGGAAATACGGCCTCACGTTAGACTACTTGGACATTGGCGGAGGTTATTTCGGAATATTCCCAAACAAGCCCACATACAAGGATTACAGCGACGCTTTCCATGAAGTGCTCAAAGCTCATGGGCTTGAGCAACTCAAATTGGTAGTGGAGCCCGGCAACGCTCTCGTTGCGTCTTGCTTCACGTTTGTAAGCGAAGTGATTGACCGCAAACAAGTGGAGCCAGGCTTGTGGTTCATCACCACAGACGGAAGCCGAAACGACATAGACCCATTCTTCAAGAAAAGCAGCTACTTGGATGAAGAGCTGTATCAACATGACACGCCTACTGTCAGAGAGCAGATTGTGTCCGGCTGCACTTGTCTGGAATATGACCGCCTTTTTTCTTTATCCGACAAGCCTTTGCTTGAAATTGGCGACAGAATAGTGTATCACAACGTTGGCGCTTACACCATGTGCCTGTCTCCAATGTTTATCAGATACTGGCCCAATGTCTATGCCTTAAGGGACGGACGTTGCCAACTCGTCAGAGAAAAATGGACCGCAAGGGAATTCTTGCAAAAATCAGTAGTAAAATATTAATACGATGGACAATATATTGTTTTGCAGTTGTGGCCGTAGGGTCAAACTCTTGAACGACTTCCGGCAATCGATGAATGGTTGCGGCAACATAGTGGCGACAGATCTAAGCCCTGTCGCCCCAGCATTGGCAGTTGCCGACAGACCATATCTGGTTCCTCGCATCGACACTCCCGATTATTTCGATAAGATACTGGCAATCTGCCAAAAGGAAGATGTAAGGGCTATCACGACGCTCATAGACCCGGAGATAGACATTCTCGCCAAGCATAGGGAAGAACTCTTGGCTAGGCAGATTCTGCCTCTCTGCCCTGCCGAATGGACAGCAAGGCTATGTTTCGACAAGTATGAGATGTTCAAGTATCTCAGCAAGAAGGGTGTGAGAACCGTGCTCACCTACAACTCCCTCGAAGGACTGAAAGAAGGACTGGAAAAAGGCGAGATTAGTTTCCCCGTTTTCATGAAACCGGTCAGTGGTAGTGGAAGTGTTGGCATTGGCAAGGTGAACAATTGGGAAGAAGCAGAAGCCAAGTTCAACGACGGGAAGTTCAGGTATATCATCCAGGAACTCATGACTGGTGGCGATTGCGATGCCGACGTCTATGTTGATTGCTTGAGCCACAAACCCGTCGCGGCATTCTCAAAAAAGAAAATCGAGAGCCGTATTGGCGGAGCAAGCAAGACTATATCTTTCAAGGACCAGAAGCTTTTCAATTTCATAGAAGAGGTTTGCTCAGTCCTGGAATTGTTCGGGCCTTGCGACATGGACTTCTTCATAAAGGACGGGGAATACTACCTTTCCGAGATAAACCCTCGTTTCGGTGGCGCTTACCTGCATGCTTATGGTGCCGGAGTGGATTTCATAAAGCTGATTCTCAACAACATGCACGGCATTGAAAACAAGCCGGTTATTGGCCAGTACGATGAAGACGTGATAATGATGATGTATGACGATGTTGTCATTACACACAAGCAAGATTTGCTGTCAGACGATTTTTCGCTCTTATAATTTTAAGGCAGACTATATGGGACACATTAATAACGAAGAGGATTTGAGACGTGCAGCGAAGTATGTTGCAATGCAAAGTACGGGATGCCCCGACTCTCCACGAATACTTGAGCTGAAAGCTTTTGAGGTAATGAAATGCGCTGCCGGGAGAGGCGAGGACCCATACAAAGCACTAAATGACTTTATGGGTACAAGTGTGCCAGAAGAAATATTGAAGGGCTGAACTATAAACATGGCATAGGAGCAAAATAGTAAAATATTTTGCATGATTTGATCTTTCAGGAATTTTGCCCCTTTTCTATGACACTATAGAATTTAGCATTAAATGAAATGGGGCAAGGTAGATTTTCAAACTAATTCATTAACTTTGCATGCGACATTAGATTCTGCCAACTATATTAAAAACAATAAAATGAACAAGTCTATCCTTTCGGCAATTGCCATTGCCTTCGCTTTCGCCATGCCAACGATGGCGCAAGACGGCGTGCTTAAGAAATACGCACGACAGCTGACAACACCACTTCACTATGTTTGCTACCGCACAAACGAGAAAATAAAAATTGACGGCAAGCTCAATGAGAAGTCATGGGCCAAGGCTGCCGAGACGGAATCGTTTGTTGACATCAGCGGTGAGGGTTTCCCCAAGCCCAAATACGACACCAAGGCCCGCATGATGTGGGACGACGACTATCTCTATGTGTCTGCCGTGATGGAGGAGCCTAACATTGTGGCCAACCTGACACAGCGCGACACCATTATCTACCACGACAACGACTTTGAGGTATTCCTCGACCCAACGGGCGACGGACAGTGCTATTTTGAGATTGAGAACAACGCACGCGGCGTAGTGTTCGACCTGATGCTCGACCGCGCCTACCGTTCTGGCGGCAACTTCTTCGTAGCATGGGACTGCCCCGGCCTGAAGCTTGCAGTGCAACACGACGGTACGCTCAACAAGCAAACCGACACAGACCGCTCGTGGACTGTAGAGATGGCTATTCCCCACAAGGCCATAACACGCAGCTTCACCAACCCGCTGATGGCAGGAAACATCTGGAGGCTTAACTTCTCGCGTGTGGAATGGTTGAAGAAAGGCGGACCTGAGGAGAACTGGGTGTGGTCACCGACAGGTGAGATAAACATGCACGCTCCAAACCAATGGGGCTTCTTGCAGTTCTCCGACAAGACCGTGGGAACCGGGACTGATGAGTTCAAGCTCCCCTACAACATGGAGGCATACAAATTGCTGTGGGCTATATTCCACTCACAATTTGCCAACAAGGAGAAGACCGGCAGATACGCAAGTTCTCTTGCTGCGCTCGGAGTGACCGACACCGACCTTGCCACTCTGCCCAAAGGCAGCAATGTTGAGGTTGAGGCTACCACTGGCCAGTTCACGACAAGCATTCTTGTGGGAGGCACAGGCAAGCGATACACCGTAGACCAGAACGGAAAGTTTGAGGTAAAATAACCCGCTGAGATACATCGTATAATAA
>CAVCAW010000138.1:0-4302 GCA_963600315.1 Bacteroidaceae bacterium
CCGCGGAAATGCATTTCATTTTTGCAAGAAACAAAGATACGTTTCCGCGGAAATTGAATCGAGAGATAAGACTTTTATATGACGTGACTAGAACAACCTAATTTTTGCACATACAATTATCCTCCTACGACAGAGACAAATTCTATACGCAAAAAAATCAACACACAACCAAGTTTTAACAAGACTACCGATCCTGGTATCCGACTCTTCTGTTTCTTCAGTGTTTTGACAGACTGCAAAAGCAATTAACATTGTTAAAGTCGCAAAACATCGTTTTTTTTATTTAACTTTGCATGTTGTTATAAAATTATTTTTAGGGAAATGATTACAGTAAGCGATCTTGCCATACAGTTTGGAAGACAGGTTCTTTACAAAGATGTGAATCTGAAATTCACAAACGGAAATATATACGGAATCATCGGAGCTAACGGTGCAGGAAAGTCCACTCTACTCAAGGCCATTTCGGGCGAGTTAGAAGCGACTAAAGGTACTATTGAAATAGCACCGGGCGAGCGCATGTCAGTTCTCAGCCAGGACCACTTCAAGTTTGATGACCACTCTGTAATAGAGACGGTACTGATGGGACACAAGGAATTGTGGGAACTCAACAACGAGCGCAACGCCCTTTATGCAAAAGAAGATTTCACGGACGAGGACGGAATTCGTGCAGCAGAGCTAGAAGAGAAATTCGCCAACATGGGTGGATATGATTCTGAGAGCAATGCTGGTAGCCTATTGGAACAGTTGGGTATTCCCGTAGCTAAACACGCTACGCTCATGAAGGAGTTGTCTGGAAAGGAAAAGGTTAGAGTTATGCTTGCGCAAGCTCTTTTTGGTGAACCAGACAACTTGCTACTTGACGAGCCCACAAATGACTTGGACCTTGAAACCGTGGAATGGCTTGAAGACTATTTAGGAAACTACGAACACACGGTATTGGTAGTAAGTCACGACCGACATTTCCTTGATGCCGTGTCAACCCACACTGTTGATGTGGATTACGGAAAAATCACACTCTTCGCAGGCAACTATAGTTTTTGGTATCAGTCGTCACAGCTTGCCTTAAGACAGCAGCAGAACCAGCGTCAAAAAGCTGAAGAGAAGAAGAAAGAGCTTGAAGAGTTCATACGAAGATTCTCTGCTAACGTCGCAAAATCGAAACAGACAACCAGTCGAAAAAAGATGTTGGCTAAGCTGAACATAGAAGAGATTCAACCCTCGACGCGCAAGTATCCAGGCATTATTTTCTCCATGGATCGCGAACCAGGGAACCAAATACTTGAGGTAGAAAATCTCAAAGCTGTCACAGAAGACGGCGAAGTGTTGTTCAGCAATCTTAATTTCACAATTGAGAAAGACCAAAAAGTTGTATTCATTAGCCACAACTCTAGGGCTATGACAGCCTTGTTTGAAATCATAACTGGCAATGCCCAACCTGCCGAAGGAATCTATAAATGGGGTGTAACCATCACGAATGCATATCTACCACTTGATAATACTAGCTTTTTTGACACTTCTATTAATATGCTTGAATGGCTGAGCCAGTATGGCGAAGGCAATGAGGTGTACTTCAAACAATTCCTCGGAAGAATGCTTTTTTCAGGTGAGGATATTCTCAAGAAAGTGAATGTGTTAAGCGGAGGTGAGCGCATGAGACTAATGATTGCTCGTATGCAACTGAGAAATGCCAATTGTCTGATTCTAGACACACCAACAAACCACTTGGATCTTGAGTCCATTCAGGCTTTCAACAACAACCTCAAATTGTACCGTGGAAATGTTTTGTTTGCCTCACACGACCACGAGTTCATCAACTCATTGGCCAACAGAGTCATCGAACTTACGCCAAACGGAATTATTGACAAGCTGACAACATACGAAGACTATATGGCTGACCCACACATACAAGAAACGAGGGCTAAGCTATACGGTAAATAACCAAACATTAAATTTCATAATCCATTAGTAATTAGTAACATGAAGATAATTGCTGGACCATGCGTAATTGAATCGAAGGAGCTTCTAGACATAGTGGCGACTGAGATTGTCAGACTGAACAAGAAATACGGTTTGGATATAATCTTCAAAGCCTCATTTGACAAGGCTAATCGCACTTCACTATCTTCGTTTAGAGGACCAGGCATGGAGAAAGGGCTCGCAATGCTGGAAGAAGTAAAGCGACAATACAACTTAAAGATACTTACGGACATTCATGAGTCATATCAAGCAAGCTCTGTCGCAGAGGTAGCTGACGTACTGCAAATTCCTGCCTTTCTATGCAGGCAAACCGATTTACTCATAGCCGCTGCACAAACTGGAAAGATTGTCAACATAAAAAAAGCTCAGTTTCTTAGCGGAAAGGACATGCAGTACCCTATGGAAAAAGCTGTTCAGAGCGGAGCGAAAGAGATTTGGCTCACTGAACGTGGCAATTCCTTCGGATATAACAACCTTGTTGTGGATTTTAGGAACATACCTGACATGTTGCGTTTTTGTCCCACTGTTATTATGGACTGTACGCACTCGGTTCAACGCCCCGGAGCAGGGGATGGTGTTACGGGCGGCAATAGAGAATACATTCCTTCAATAGCATTAGCGGCCAAAGCCTTTGGTGCCACTGGGTATTTCTTTGAAATTCATCCAGATCCAGAAAAAGCACTTAGCGATGGTACAAACATGTTGACGCTGAACAATTTTGAAAAAGTACTGAAAAGTATTCTAGATAATTAAGAATATATTTGCAACAAAAACAAACATAGTAAAAATGTGGATTAAAACAGCCGTTCAATGCTTTGAAGATGAATCGCAAGCATTATTGGACTTGATTCCGCTGCTTGATGACAATTTTGACAAGGCAATAAATTTAATTTTAGACTGCAAAGGCAAAATAATCATTACAGGAGTTGGCAAGAGCGGACATATTGGTGCAAAAATTGCCGCAACGCTTAGCAGTACAGGCACCCCAAGTTTCTTCGTTAATCCGCTTGATTTCTATCATGGAGATTTGGGTGTCGTTTGTGAAAATGATTTGGTCATTGCCATAAGCAATTCAGGTTTCACCGATGAGTTGCTACGAATTGTTCCGTCTCTGATTGACAGAAACATACCGATAGTTGGCATAAGCGGGAACCCCCATTCTTTGTTGGCAAACTATTCGGCTGCTCATCTTAACGTAGCTGTCAAACGCGAAGCTTGCCCTCTTAATCTTGCACCAACGTCCTCAACGACTGCGACTCTTGCGATGGGAGATGCCATTGCTTGCTGCCTCATAAAGGCACGCGGGTTCAAGGACACCGACTTCGCAAAATTCCACCCTGGAGGCATGTTGGGAAAACGATTGCTTACAAAGGCATCAGACATCATGATTTCCAAAGATCTTCCCACTGCAGAACCTGACACATTGTTGAAAGAGGCTGTTACCATAGTAAGCAAGGGTAGACTTGGTATTTGCATAGCAATGAAAAACGGTGTAATTGTAGGACTCATTACGGATGGGGACATAAGACGTGCAATGGAAAACTCGCAAGATATGTTTTTCTCGCTGACAGTTGCCGACATAATGACATGTTCGCCTAAAACTGTGGCTCCGACAGTGAAAGTTGCAGAAATAGACCATATACTAAACTCCAACAAGATCCATTGTGTTCTTGTAGCAGATGAAGAAAATCGCCTGCTTGGAGTAGTAGACTCGTTCAGCACGGTTATCTAACGAGAACAAATATAATGACGGAGTATGTCTAAAATATTTTTGTTGTTCTTACTGCTGTTCGGCTCTACGTGTTTGGTAAAAGGTTCAGCCGATATTATTCGACAGCAAGCGGAGAAAGACGGAGCTAGATTTTCATTTAACAACAGCATTGTTTTTTTTGACAACGGAACGTCAAAGTTTGCAGACCTATTTAGGGCTGTTAGGGAAGCGAAGTCAACCATACACATGGAATACTTTAATTTCCGAGACGATTCAATAGCCAACAGCCTATTCGATAGCTTGGCTGTAAAGGTTAGAGAAGGCGTAAAGGTCAGGCTGCTGTATGATTCTTTTGGAAACAGTAGTAACGACAAACCCATCAAAAAGGAAAAACTGCAGGAAGTAAGAGACAGCGGCATTGAGATTTATGAGTTTGACCCCATAAAGTTTCCTTGGGTAAATCATATCATTCCGCGGGATCATCGCAAAATTGTAATAATAGACGGGAAATCCGCATATAGTGGAGGGATGAATGTTGCCGACTACTATATAAATGGCAAGCCTGAGTTTGGCGCATGGCATGACTTGCATTATAGAATCGAGGGCGATGCTGT
>CAVCAW010000139.1:0-4288 GCA_963600315.1 Bacteroidaceae bacterium
GAATCTATGAGGTTGCTCCAGAGGATTTTGCAGTAGCTGAATTTGTGGATTCTTCGAAGTTGGAATTGCAGCGAATTGTTCGTGAGGGACTTGATATGCTCCGCAAGGAACTGGAGTGATTTAGAATACAGTAAAAAAAGGAATACTTATGGGTTTGAAGAAATATTTTGACAAAATAAGGCCTAATTTCGAGGAGAACGGCAAGCTGCATGCTTTGCGTTCTGTTTTTGAGGGCTTTGAATCTTTCTTGCTGGTTTCCAACACGACAAGCAAAAGCGGTGTCAGTATTCACGATGCCATTGATTCAAAAAGAATCATGTCGATGGTCGTAATCGCTCTGATTCCAGCTACTTTGTTTGGTATGTACAATATTGGCTACCAGCATTATTTTGCAGCAGGATGCTTGCAGGACAGCACCGTGTGGGAGTTGTTTGCCTATGGCTTTCTTGCTCTGTTGCCTAAGATAGTGGTAAGCTATGTGGTCGGACTTGGCATAGAATTCATTGTAGCTCAGTATAAGAAGGAGGAAATTCAAGAGGGTTATCTCGTCACAGGCTTGATTATCCCCTTGATACTACCTATTAATTGTCCGCTGTGGATGATGGCACTGGCAGTTGCTTTTGCTGTTATTTTCGCCAAAGAGATATTCGGCGGAACAGGTATGAATATTTTCAATGTTGCATTGGTTGCTCGTGCTTTCTTGTTCTTTTCTTATAGTGGCAGAATGACCGGCGACGATGTTTGGGTAGCAAAAGAGTCTATCTTGGGGCTGGGTAAGGATTTGCCCGAGGCATTTACAATGGCTACACCATTGGCTCTTGGGGCTGACCAGACAGCAAGCGTTTCCGATATGATAATAGGATTGATTCCTGGCTCAGTAGGCGAGACTAGTGTCATCGCCATAGCAATAGGAGCAATAATATTGTTGTGGTCTGGCATCGCAAGCTGGAAGACAATGCTCAGTGTCTTCGTAGGTGGTGCGCTGATGGCTTATGTGTTTAATCTTACAGGTCAGTCTCCTCTGCCGTGGTACGAACATCTCATCCTTGGCGGATTCTGCTTCGGAGCTGTGTTTATGGCAACTGACCCCGTTACCCCCGCACGCACAGAGGGTGGAAAATATATCTATGGTTTCTTAATAGGTGTTATTGCCGTGGTTGTCAGGGTGCTTAATCCTGGTTATCCTGAAGGCATGATGCTTGCCATATTGTTTATGAACATGTTCGCACCGCTGATTGACTACTGCTTTGTCCAGAGAAATATAAAGATGCGTTTGAAGAGAAATGCGGATGCCGAATAATTCAAATAATTACAGAGCGTTATGAGTAAGAAGATAAATACAAATTCTAATGTGTACATCATTGTGTACTCAGTAGTGATGGTCTTGATTGTCGCTTTCCTATTGGCTTTTGTAAGCAAAGCTCTACAGTCAAAAAGCGATGCCAATGTGGCCATCGATAAGAAGTCGCAGATTCTTGCGGCGCTGAATATCCGCAATCTCGCTTCAGATCAGATTGAAGCAAAATATTCAGAGGTCGTTGTAGCCGACCAGGTGCTCGACAGCAATGGTAACATTGTGAAGGATGGCAAGTCAAAGGACGCTGATGGCTTCACGATGTCTTCTAAGGATATTGACGAAAACAATGTACCTCTGTATGTGTGCAAAGTCAATGGAGAAACAAAATATGTGGTACCCGTCTATGGAATGGGCTTGTGGGGCTCCTTGTGGGGCTATATCTCCATCAATAGCGACGGAAAGACTGTCTTTGGCGCATATTTCTCTCACCAAAGCGAAACCGCAGGTGTCGGTGCGCTTATAACTGAAGAGAAATTTCAAAATCAGTTTAAGAACAAGGTAATCTTTGATGACAGCGGGCGTGTGATGCTCTCTGTTGTCAAAATAGGCAAAAAGGTTGAGGGGCTATCAGTTGACAGTAGATGTGATGCAATTACTGGTGCTACGTTGACCTCCAATGGAGTCGATGGAATGATAAAGACGAGCCTTAAGTACTATGCAAATATATTTAAAAACGAAAAATAGATTTTGTCACTATGAAAATTTTGTCAAAACAAAATAAAGAAGCGCTTGTAGAGCCGTTGAACGTCAACAATCCCATTGTCGCTCAAGTGCTGGGCATTTGTTCTGCTCTTGCCGTCACTTCTCAGCTGAAGCCTGCTATTGTGATGGGATTGTCGGTTACGGTTATTACTGCAATGTCGAATGTTATCATATCTTTGATAAGAAATTCTATTCCAAATCGCATTCGTATCATAGTGCAACTCGTGGTAGTCGCAGCCTTGGTCACGATAGTCAGCATGATACTTAAAGCCTTTGCTTATGATGTCAGCGTGCAATTGTCGGTCTACGTGGGATTAATAATTACCAACTGTATTCTGATGGGTCGCCTAGAGGCATTCGCAATGCAGAATAAAGTTCTTCCGTCTTTCTTCGATGGCATAGGTAATGGCTTGGGTTATGCTTGGATTCTGATTGTCGTAGCGTTCTTCCGTGAACTGCTAGGCAGCGGAACCTTGTTGGGCATTACAATCGTGCCTGCAATTGCTTATGAATTGGGATATGCCAACAACGGAATGATGACAATGCCGGCAATGGCACTTATTATTGTGGGTTGTGTAATTTGGGTTCACAGCTCGGTTACTAACAAAAAATAAAAGGACAATATAATTATGGAACATTTTGTAAGTCTTTTCGTCCGCTCGATTTTTGTGGACAACATGATATTTGCATTCTTCCTGGGCATGTGTTCTTATCTTGCTGTGAGCAAGAGTGTGAAGACAGCACTTGGACTTGGAGTTTCCGTGACGTTCGTTCTGTTGGTCACAGTGCCTATAGACTGGCTGCTTCAAACCAAAATCCTTGCAGAAGACGGAATTCTCGGCATTGACTTGAGCTATCTGTCGTTTATATTGTTCATTGCAGTTATTGCGGGTATCGTCCAATTGTTGGAGATGGTCATTGAGCGCTTCAGCCCATCGCTGTATTCGGCTTTGGGAATATTCCTTCCGCTGATTGCTGTAAACTGTGCTATCATGGGAGCCAGCCTGTTTATGCAGCAGCGAATCAATATGGATCCGTCTAACACGCAATATATTGGCAGTATTTCAGACTGTGTGGCATATTCTTTGGGTAGCGGAATAGGGTGGACTTTGGCTATTGTGGCTCTTGCTGCCATCCGTGAAAAGATGGCCTACACCAATGTCCCTCGCAATCTGCGCGGGTTGGGCATCACGTTTATCACTGTAGGCTTGATGGCGATAGCATTCATGTGCTTCTCAGGTTTGAAAATATAGTCGACCGGATTACTTAAAAAACAACAGTTAATTATGGATTTCCATTTTATTTTTGCCAGCATTGGCATCTTTTTAGCAATAATACTCTTACTTGTTGTTGTGTTGCTTGTGGCGAAGAAGTACTTGTCGCCCAGTGGCAAGGTCAACATTACTATCAATGACAAAGATACAATTTCTGTAGACCAAGGCAGCAGTCTTTTGGCAACACTTTCTCAAAACGGAATATATCTGCCGTCAGCATGTGGTGGAAAAGGTAGCTGCGGACAGTGCAAATGCCAAGTTCTTGAAGGTGGTGGCGAGATTCTCGACTCTGAAAAAGGACAGTTTACAAGAAAGCAGATTAAGGACCATTGGCGCTTAGGCTGCCAATGCAAAGTTAAGGGCGACCTCAAGATAAAGGTGCCAGAGAGTGTAATGGGTGTCAAGGAGTATGAGTGTACGGTTGTAAGCAACAAGAACGTTGCAACATTTATCAAGGAATTTATTGTTGCCCTGCCTGAGGGTGCTCACATGGACTTTGTGCCTGGTAGCTATTCGCAGATCAAGATTCCCGCCTACGAAATGGACTACAATGTGGATATCGATAAGGATTCTATCGGTGCAGAGTATCTTCCTGCATGGGAAAAGTTCGGATTGTTTAACTTGAAGTGTAAGAATACAGAACCCACTATCCGCGCTTATTCTATGGCTAACTATCCAGCTGAAGGTGACAGATTTATGCTTACCGTCAGAATTGCCACTCCTCCGTTTAAGCCGAAACCACAAGTAGGATTTATGGATGTAATGCCGGGTATCGCATCTTCATATATCTTTACTCTCAAACCGGGTGACAAGGTTCTGATGAGCGGTCCTTACGGAGAGTTTGCTCCAAGGTTTGACTCCGACAAGGAGATGATTTGGGTCGGAGGTGGTGCTGGCATGGCTCCGCTTAGAGCGCAGATTATGCACATGACAAAAACTCTCAATACACGCAACA
>CAVCAW010000140.1:0-4249 GCA_963600315.1 Bacteroidaceae bacterium
ATATAACGATGGCTTACTAGCCTACCTTAAACACGATTAAATTTATAAAGAATATACAACATCTATGCCAAACCAACGCAACAGGTCCGTACAGTTTAGAATAGTTTTAATTACCGTGTATTCTTTTATGCACTACTTGTTTAACAATGCCAACTAATCATAATTTACATTGTCACCAGATCCAAATTTCGGCGGAAAACGAATTAACTCTCGAGGGAAACATTAAATCGTATGGGAGAAAACTCAACTACATTTCCGCCGAAATCCAACCACTAGCACAATTTATTTGGAACACCAACCATAATAAGTGACTCTATATTGCCAACTTTCTATTTATTTGACAATAGCAAGTAAAAAACAAAACCCCGAAACCTTGCCATTTGAGACAGACCAAATTGGCAATGTTTCGGGGAAATATTTCAGAAGGTTTAAATCCTTCTTGCTAATTTGCAAAAGCAGCCGATGTCTGCGTTTTCACATTAGACATCACATTTAGCAGAGCTGCCTAAACAACATTACTTCTGGTTAAGTGCGAGATCAACATTAACGGCACAAGCAACAGAGCAACCTACCATAGGGTTATTACCAATGCCAAGGAAACCCATCATCTCAACGTGTGCTGGCACAGAAGAAGAGCCTGCAAACTGGGCGTCGGAGTGCATACGACCCAAAGTATCAGTCATTCCGTAAGAAGCAGGACCTGCTGCCATATTATCCGGGTGAAGAGTACGACCTGTACCACCACCTGATGCAACAGAGAAGTAAGCCTTACCTGCACGGATGCGCTCTTTCTTATAAGTACCGGCTACAGGGTGTTGGAAACGAGTAGGATTGGTTGAGTTTCCAGTTATTGAAACGTCAACGTCTTCCTTCCACATAATTGCAACACCTTCGCGTACATCGTCAGCACCATAGCAGTTCACAGCCGAGCGAGGACCATTAGAATAAGCAATGCGCTTAACTTCTTTGAGCTCGCCAGTAAAGTAGTCAAACTGAGTCTGCACGTAAGTAAAGCCGTTGATGCGTGAGATAATCATGGCTGCATCTTTGCCGAGACCATTCAAGATGCAACGAAGCGGTTTGTCAGCTGGTCTAGACTTGTTGGCCATTTGTGCGATTTTGATAGCGCCTTCTGCTGCTGCGAAAGACTCGTGACCTGCAAGGAAAGCAAAGCACTTGGTTTCTGGTGTAAGCAGACGGGCTGCCAATTCTCCGTGACCAATGCCGACCTTGCGATCGTCAGCAACCGAGCCAGGGATACAGAACGACTGGAGTCCTTCACCTATATAGTTAGCAGCCTCAACGGCATCTTTAGCTTTTTCTTTGAGAGCGATGGCTGTGCCTACTACATAAGCCCATTTTGCGTTCTCAAAACAAATCATCTGTGTTTCTTCACAGGTCTTATACGGATCCAAACCTGCAGCGTCGCAAATCTGGTTTGCCTCTTCAATGGAAGCTATGCCGTGCTTATTCAAACAAGCGAGGATCTGAGCCATACGGCGATCCTGAGATTCAAATTTAACTTCGCGAATCATAGTTATATCCTCCTTTTTTATTATTCTTTACGTGGGTCAATTGATTTAACAGCTCCATCTTCAGCCTTAGTGCGACCGTAGGTTCCGGTTACGCTTTTGAGAGCCTCGTCAGCAGGAACGCCCTTCTTTATAGCATCCATGAATTTACCCATGTGTACAAACTCATAGCCGCATACTTGGTCATCAGCATCGAGGAACATCTTTGTGATATAACCTTCTGTCAGCTGAAGATAACGAGTTCCTTTAACCTTTGTACCATACAAAGTTCCAGTTTGAGATATCAAGCCTTTACCAAGATCCTCAAGTCCAGCACCGATAGCAAGACCACCCTCAGAAAAGGCAGACTGAGTGCGACCATAGACAATCTGGAGAAAGAGTTCACGCATTGCAGTGTTAATAGCGTCACAAACGAGGTCAGTATTTAGAGCCTCGAGGATTGTCTTGCCAGGGAGAATCTCAGATGCCATTGCAGCAGAGTGAGTCATACCAGAGCAGCCAATCGTCTCAACGAGAGCCTCCTCAATAACACCATTCTTTACATTAAGTGTAAGCTTGCAAGCTCCTTGCTGGGGTGCACACCAACCCACACCGTGAGTAAGGCCAGAAATGTCTTTAATTTCTTTGGACTGAATCCACTTGCCCTCTTCAGGGATTGGAGCAGGACCATGATTTGGACCTTTGGCAACGACACACATGTCGTTAATTTCCTTTGTGTAAATCATATTGTTAAAAAATAAGTGTTGAAATAATTGTGATCAGTATTTCTTCATGCATGCAAAATTAAACTTTTCTAGTCTCTGAAAGAAAAATTTTGCATTGTTTTTCTATCAAATTTCATCAAACAAAACGATTTGGTCAAAAAAAGTTCGCAATATACCATGCCAACAACAAAAAAGCAACGTACGATAATAAATTTGAAACTAAGACGTAACCATCTTTGTCGTAGGCACGTATACCTCCATATCTAACATAAACTTTATGAATACAGAGTCCAACAAGCGCACCAAAACAAAATCCCACTATCACGTCACCGAAATAGTGAACTCCAAGATATATGCGCGACCAGCAATTAACTAGCGAGAACAACATAAACATATACGTAAGAGATTTGCTTTTGAATAGCATGCACAAGAACACTGCCACGCTGCAGGTGTTGGCTGCGTGGCTTGAGAAGAAACCGTATCGACCTCCGCGATATTGGTTGACCACATCTATCGCATACATCATACCAGGATCTTGCGATGGCCGCCATCTTGCTACCAACGGTTTAACAATCCCTGATGAGATAGTGTCCGCTACAAGCACACACAAAAGAATAGAACCAAGCGTAAGTAACATTGACTTAAATCCGTAGTTTTTGTAGATATACCAACAGAGGAATATACCAATGGGAATCCAGGCGACGGTACTTGTTACAATCATAGCAAAAGCATCCAGAAACAAATAGTGACTACCATTGATAGCCAAAGTCAAATTAGCATCTAAATTAATAATCCAATCTACCATAACACCAAAGCAATGTAAAGAACTAAATACTAGTAATTATTTTAACAAAGTTACTATAGCTATTTTCAATGCGCGAAAGTTCATAGGGGCGCACCTTCAATGAAAAGCCGTTATGATTTTCAGCTAGCCCGAAGTATTCTTTCATGACACTCACAAAATTATAAGAAATTGCTGTCCCCCGTTTCAAAATAAGTTTCAAGATTTCCTCCATCCTAACTATTGGCAAGTCACTTTGCTTTATCAGTCGAAACAAGGCAAAATAACACACGACAGACTCTGCACTCTTTGTTAAATAATACAGTTTAAGACTCACATCATCACCGCAAAATTCACCCAACATACTTTCTACATCATTATGTGATGACAATTGTGGCAACAACATTTGCAATGTTTTTTGCCTGTCAATACTGATTTCAGAATCTCGGCAAGATTTGGCAAACGAAAAGAAGAGAGGAGAGTCAAACATCAACACCCCTTTCTTGTAATTGGCTACAGCTGCTTTTAAAAACGTCTTAAGGTATACTTTTGTATTCGTTAGAGCTATGTCTGCAAAGCATTGCCAGTACGCAGCATTGTCCAAAGTTGTCAAGATGCGCTCTGAAAGGATATACGATGCAGTGCGGAATCTTGAATTACTGAGACCAGTTAAGTAGTCTAACATTTGCTTCCATTCATTTTTTTGTGCGAATATCAGCAAACTATTTGCTATCACAGGGTCGTAGTGCTTCTCCATTAGCCGACAGACATTTGTCTTTTTTCAAGCAGTACCACATTTTCTATGTGATGTGTATGTGGAAACATATCAACAGGCTGATAGGCAACCACTTTATATTTCAAGTCCAGTAGTTGAAGATCACGTGCTTGTGTTGCAGGATTACAGCTAACATATATTATTTTTTGAGGTTCTGCATCTAAAATGGCATTAACGACATCGTTGTGCATTCCAGCTCTCGGCGGGTCTGTTATAACCACATCGGGCTTGCCATGCGAATGAATAAAGTCAGGCGTTAGCACATCTTTCATATCACCGGCGACAAAGAAAGTGTTGTCAATACCATTAAGTGCAGAGTTTACTTTTGCATCTTCAATGGCATCTGCCACATATTCTATTCCCACAACTTTATGCGCCTTGCGCGCAATAAAATTAGCAATGGTTCCAGTACCAGTATAGAGGTCGTAAACAAGTTCATCACCGGTTAGTGCAGCAA
>CAVCAW010000141.1:0-4105 GCA_963600315.1 Bacteroidaceae bacterium
CGTTAGTGGTGGGCTCTTCTCCTTTGACAACTAACTCATTACGTAAGGGGGCAAGTTCTTCTATTTGCGATGTTTCCAAATTAGTTATACGCTTTCCTCTTGCTTTGAATCCTTTGACTGCAATAAAGTCTGCACATTCAATTTCCAGAGCTTCTTTATAACTACTATTTCCTCCGAAGGTAACTCTTATGCGCGGGTAGAATTGGCATGATAAGACATGAATATCAGAATCGACATTTTCGCCAAGGAAGGTTTGTCGTTTGGTCGTAGCTGCAAGCTGAAATCTCTTCAAATAGGGATTATCATCTGTTTCCTTATTAGAATATGCCAAAGTCCAAATTGTGTCTGGATTATACTTTCCGATAAATAGAATGTCTTCGTCGTAATGATTGTTGATATCAGTGTCTGTTGTGTAAAATTCACCAGACTTGAGTATAACTAGTAACTTATCGGAGCCTTGAAATTCACCCAAGAATATTCCGTGTTCTTCGTAATTAAGGCGACGTACTACATTGTCAAACCATACCTTGCGTCCCCCTAGCGTAGAAACACCATGACTTTTGAGATTTATTCGATAAATCGTGTTTCGCGAAGCGATATTTCCCAAAGCTGTGCGACCCTTGATTGCCAATGAGGCAAAGTTAATATCAAATGTCAATTTTCTGATTTGAGAATCTGGCTTTAGAGTGACATGGACAATCTCCGCTTCGCCATTTGGGTTCGCTGAAAAATACACGACTCGACTGCCTGAAGTTCCCTTTGTCAAGTCATTATCGCGATCCCGAATAACACCACTGACAAAAAAACGCTTCATATAATATATGCCTTTCTTTCCGTCGCGATATATTACGTTATAAATAGTGCGTTTATCGTTCTTCTTGAATACGGCAATATGTAGGAGTTCCGCCTTTTTTCCTTCAGCTTTTGCTCGTTCTGTTTCGCCTATAAATACCTTTTCGTTTACTTTTGTTACTCGGTACGTCCCATCTCTATAGAATAAAATAACATCATCAATATCAGAACAATTGCAGACGTATTCATCTTTTTTGAGCGAGGTGCCCATAAAACCTTCTTCTCTATTGACATAAAGCTTTTGATTCTGCTCTGTTACTTTGGTGGCCTCAATCTGCCCGAATGCGGTTATTTGAGTGTGACGTGGGTATTGTTCACCATATTTTTCCTTAAGCTGCAGATACCAGTTGGTGGTTACTTCAGTGATGTTTTTTAAATCTTTCTCGGTCTTGCGAATATCTGCTTTCAATTTCAAGATTTGTTCTTCTGCCTTGTCTTTGTTGAATTTCAAGATACGTTGCATCTTGATAAGCATCAATTTTAGAATATCCTCTTTTGTAACCTCTCGAATCATTTTTGGATACCATGGAGTTAGTCTTTCATCAATGTGAGCGCAAGCGGTATCCATGTTTGGTGACTGTTCAAATTCTTTATCCTTGTATATTCGCTCATTTATGAATATACTTTCCAGTGATGCAAAATGAAGTTCTTCCTCTAGTTCTGCTTTATGTATCAGAAGTTCCTTGCGAAGCAATTGTTTGGTTTGGTCAACATTATGACGCAAGACATCACTTACGCTTAAGAAACGTGGTGTCCGATCTTCTATCACACAGCAATTTGGTGATACGCTTACCTCACAATCGGTAAAAGCATAAAGAGCGTCTATAGTTTTGTCGGGCGATACGCCGGGTTGTAGATGGACAATGATATTTACGGTTTCTGCCGTAGTGTCATCAATTCTTTTTATCTTAATTTTACCTTTCTCGCCAGCTTTTTGTATTGAGTCAATAATACCTCTAACGTTTTTACCATAGGGTATTTCCGTTATTGATAAGGTTTTGTTGTCGACCTTGTTAATCTTTGCTCTTATCTTAACGTTGCCACCTCGTTTTCCGTCGTTATAATGCGATACGTCAATGCCTCCACCTGTCTGAAAATCAGGGTAGAGTTGAAAATCTTCCCCCCTTAAGTATGCAACAGCTGCATCACATAGCTCATTGAAATTGTGCGGTAGAATCTTAACGCTCAATCCCACTGCAATGCCTTCCGCGCCTTGACACAAGAGCAAAGGAAATTTAATTGGTAAGGTTATCGGTTCTTTGTTCCTTCCGTCATATGATAATTTCCAATTCGTTGTCTTCGAATTGAAAACGGTATCAAGTGCGAATTTACTTAATCTTGCCTCTATATAACGAGGAGCTGCAGCTCCGTCGCCTGTTAGAATGTTACCCCAGTTTCCTTGACAATCAATCAATAGATTTTTTTGTCCTAACGTTACCAGGGCTGAATAAATGGACTGGTCACCGTGAGGATGGTATTTCATAGTGTTGCCCACAATATTTGCAACTTTATTGAGCCTACCATCATCCATTTGTTTCATTGAATGAAGGATACGTCTTTGTACAGGCTTTAAACCATCTCCAAGGTGTGGTACGGCACGATCCAAAATGACATAGCTAGCGTAATCTAAAAACCAATTTTGATACATGCCGCCAAGTTTGTGTGTCTCACTTGGTGCTTCTGCATGCTGGTGCGGATCGTATTTTGCATGCTCACTTTTATCTGCTTCGTTTGTTTTTGTACTTGTACTTGTACTGCCAATAGTAAAATCAAGGTCGTCTTCTTTCATACAATAGAATTTTTCATTCTGGCTTGGCAAAGTTAATAAATTTAACGTTACAGACAAAGATTCACTATAATTGCTCTGAAAGATTTTTACTTCACAAACGGAATGTGTATTATGTTTAATAATAGACGGCATGTGAGCTGAAAATGGGTCAGTAGAAATTTAGTGGGGATAAGCGAATAGGTTTGCAATTCTGAAGAGGAAGAACTTTTTGTCAGCAGCTCCTCTGAGGTTTGCTCGGAACAACTTGATTTTAGCGTTGAACGATTCAGCCATAGCGTTTGACGAGCGGTTCTTGTAGAAGTTCAAGATTTCGTCATAACGTTCATAGAAAGTGGCAGCGATGACTTTAAAGGAATGTAGTCCGGCCTCTTCAACCTTATTGTACCAACGAGCCATAGACAGACGTGCAGCATCTTTGATGGTGTTCTTGGAAAAGATCATCCGCAAGGAATGGCATAATCCGTATGCTGTTTTTATATCAGGATATTCATTGAAGAGTATTGCAGCACGTTGCTTCTGTCGTTCTGTCCATTTGTTTGCAGGCTTGAACAACAGGTAGCGGGAGCGTATAAGCAGTTCTTTCCGTGTGTCACCATTAGCATAGCGGAATGGCACATATTCCTTGCCTGTGAGTTTGGCTTCTTCCATCTCGTCATTCGCCTGTTGTATGGCGTCCCAACGATGCTTTATACGCAATTCCTGCACCGCCTCGCAGGCGAGTTTCTGGATATGGAACCTGTCTATCACGCGGTCGGCTTTGGGGAATGCTGTCCGCACGATTTTGCGCATGGAGTCGGACAGGTCAAGGGTGACTTCTGTAACTGTACGACGGGGTTCCTCGTCAATACGATTCAGAACAGCTATCACATCCTCTGATTTTGTTCCAGCCACAATGGCAACCAGGGACTGCTCTCGCGTCTTTGCATCGCGGTTGGTAATAAATGTGTATAGCTCACCATTGGAAAGCGAGGATTCGTCGATGGCCAACCGGGGACCGATATTCTCGGGGAACAGTAGCCATTCGTCTGCATGCTCCAACTGGTCCCACTCGCGGAAGCCGCTCAATGTCTCCTTGTATTGTTTCTCAAAGGTATGTCCGTCTATATGATAGTATTCTTCAAGCGTACGGCAGGTCACTGGGGATGTCTCCATACGTTTCTTTTAAAAAAGCTCCAAATTCTTTGGAGTAACGTGTGCCTTTGGCTACAATGTCAAGGTCTATCGGTAGGCTGAAGCTTTTTCCTGTTCGTATATCCGTCCAACGACGACGTCTTATGTGGAGTATCACTTTGTGGTCACGTATAGGGAAGTCCGTGACACTCACTGCTTCCATGAAGCCCTTTGAATCGAAATTAACGTCTTCGCTTAATTTCCGGTTCATCTTTTCGTCCATCTTGATATGGATCTCAGTCTCGCTTTGTTCTATTCCTACTATCGTGAAATAGTCAAGAATCTCTCTTGGCA
>CAVCAW010000142.1:0-4040 GCA_963600315.1 Bacteroidaceae bacterium
ACGTATGCCTGCAGTTTTGTCTTCCCTTTATTCGTTCGATTCGAGATATTCGTGTTCAAAAAATAAAATCTGTGTTCTTCTGTGAGATCAGTGGGGGATTTTTTCGTTCTCTTCCGCAAATTCTATGGATTCCATGTTCTTTGAGTTCCGCGGCAGCCCTCATTTTGTCGAACGAACTTGTACACCGGCTTGGCAAATATCAAATATTCGGACAAAATTGAGGTTCGAAATGAAAAATCTTTCCTTTTTTATCTTTTGTTCCAAATATTAGTTGTATATTTGCACACAATACACAACGCGATACAAATTTTGACATTATGGGGAAAGTCGTTGAACAATCGGTACAATCATCCCAATTGATGAAGTCCGGCAATGACATAAAATAGTTAGGGGAAATGACACTGGATAGTTCGCTTGCTCTTTCTATAGCCGACGAAGGCGCACGCTGCAATGGCAAGCACCTTCCAAAGGGCATCCACGTTACTGAAGCTGACCATGCGTCGGCTCCAGGTATAGAAGAAGTATCAAAACCTTGGGGCTATATTCTGATTCACAACAAAAAGATAGATGCGTTCAAAGCGCAGATGGAAGCCTACAACACCGCTAACCCGTCATCCGCCCACGAATGCTTCGTTCACTACACCGTTAGGCGCAAGAAGAAAAAGGACAGTCAAGGCATAGTGAAGAAAGTTGTCGACGAAAAAGTCCCCACCGTCAGCGGCCTCGTCTTCCTTCAAGGCGAAACCAAAGAACTGCAACTATTTCTGCAAGCCAACTACCCTCTACTCCATTTGATCAACGACTGCAGTACCAGTCGCCCAGCCACCATCCCCGACAAGGTGATGCGCCCCTTCATGGAGGTTGTCAGCACCCACCCCGAGAACGTCACCTTCCTCCGCGAACCCTTCGAGAAGTTCGCCAAGGACCACGTCAAGCTCCGCGTCCTCACAGGTCCGTTCGCCGGTCTTGAAGGCTACGTCGTCCGTGTTGACCGCGACCGCCAACTCATCATGGAGTTCGGCGGCTACACCGTCGCCATCCGAGGTGTCCACAATGAAGACTTCGCCATTGTGGAAGAATCAATTGCAAAGAAATAATTTACACGAAGAGCAACCGCGCAAGAGCGTGCCATGCATGTTGCCGACAATGTTCTAACAAGTATTGCGTATCCTTTATTTATTGTGTATCCTTTATTTCCAGTAAAGACATCAAGACTTTCACTTCCACCATCACGAAGATAAAGAATGTTGATGACGTTCTTACGCCAGTTTCGTTGCATCTACGATCTGCCATGTGCAGGCGTGGTCATTGATGATATCCTGACGGCGGTGACGTCTTATATTCCTTCGGACTATTTGGAACAATTGACTGATGAGGATAATCAGGCATAAAACGTAAAACATAACACACTCATGATAGATATAAAACGAAAAGAAGACTGCTGCGGCTGCAACGCCTGTGGCGACGCATGCCCGAAAGGTAGCATCACCTTCCAGACCGACATCGAAGGCTTCTGGTACCCCGTCGTCAATAAGGAAACCTGCATCGACTGCCACCTCTGCGAGAAGGTGTGCCCCGTCATCAATGTGGGGGAGCTGAAGAAGAATGACTTCGAGAAACCAAAGTGTCGTGCAGCTGTCAGCAAGAATATCATGACGCGCTTTGCAAGCACATCGGGAGGCATGTTTTCAGTTCTTGCACTTCAAATGTACCGACAGGGTGGCTATGTGGGCGGAGCGGTTTTTGATGAAGGCTGGATGGTTAGCCAACATATATCTAACGACAAAAACGACCTCGAACGGATAAGAGGCTCGAAACTCCATCAGAGTGACTCGCAAGGCTTTTATAGTAAGGTGAAAGGTCTCCTCCAACAAGGGGAAAAAGTTCTTGTCTGTGGACTACCTTGTCAAATGGCTGCATTAAGGGCTTTCTTAAAGAAGGATTATGAAAACCTAATCATTGTTGACTTGCTTTGTCGTGGCATCAACTCCCCGAAAGTCTTCCGCAAGTGGCTTGACTTTCTAGAAGAAGAATATGGCGCAAAAGCTCAGCATTTCAGAATAAAGAACAAAGAACTCGGTTGGCGACAACTCACCACAAAGGTTGAGTTCGAGAACGGAAAGGTTCTCTACGACACCCGTGATACCAACTACTTTACAATAGGTTATCTGCACACAGGCGTCTATTGCCGCCCCAGCTGTTACGAGTGTAAATTCAAAGGATTCCCTCGTATAGCGGATATCTCCATCGGTGACTTTTGGGGAGCCGGCAACTCCATTGGCAAGGAGTTGGACCAGGATTTGGGTACGTCAGTCGTACTGCTCAATAGCGATAAAGGTAAGAGATACTATAATTCTTGTGCCGCTAAACTCAGGGAAAAAGAAGTGCCCCTCGATGTCGTGGTAAAGGGCAACCCCGCATTGGTCAGTTCCTTGCTTCCCCCGAAGGTCAACCGCGAAGATTTCTATAAGGACCTCGACCAGAAGACCTTCAAAGAGATTGCTGCCAAATACATTCGTCGTCCCATCGACGAAAAGGCATCATGGAAACTGAGGATAAAGAATTTGCTCCGTTTTTGCCTCAATGTAAAGAGAGTCGCCGGTTGCAGTCTTCCTACCTATTGGAAGAACATCAAATACAACGTCTTCTCCAAGAGTGTCGATTCCGACATCTTGCAAGGACGCTATCTGCTGATAGCTAAATATTGCGTGCTCGACATCGACAAGGGAGGCCGCATCTCCGTCGGTGGAATCGTCAACATTGGCTCTAAACGTATCAAAGGCTCTCGGCTGGAGACGAGGATTCTCGTGGAGAAGGGAGCTGAACTGAAGTTCACAGGTGGTGGAACCATCATGTATGGCGCGGATATTGAAGCATTCAAAGAGTCTAAGATTATCTTGGGCAATTCGTTCATCTCTAACATTGGTTTTACTTGTATTGCGGCAGAGCGCATTGAGATAGGAGACTATGTATCCTTTGGGCGCAATTGTGTGGTTCGCGACAACAATGGCGGTCATCAGATTTCACGGCAAGGATTCAAGAACTCCCATCCAATCACGATTGGACAACACTGCTGGATTTGTGAAAGCAGTACCCTGATGGCTGGTACCAAACTTGGCACAGGCGTCATCATTGGTGCCAAGTCGTTTGTAAAATCCTCCGTCCCTTCGTTCACGATGGCTATGGGCCACCCCGCAGAGATAGTCGACGAAGATATTTATTTTAAATTGTAATTGATAGAACGTCCAAATCATGTTATCATTCAAAGAACTCAAACGCAACCTCAAGAAGGACATCTCTTCTCTGCCCTCTATTCGTGTGGCTCTGCTTGGCGACACCGCCACGCAGTTTCTCGCCACTGCCATTCAGGGGTGGGGCGTAGAGAGAGGTTACCACATAGACTTGTTCGAGGCGGAGTACAACCAGGTGGAGCGACAGTTCATGGACCCCACCAGCGACCTCTACCGCTTCGATGCACAATACATCGTCGTGTTCCAGTCCACCCACAAGTGGAATGAACACTATTGCTTACTGTCTGCAGCCGAGCAAATGACGTTGGCCGACCAACGTCTGGAGTTTGTGAAGTCCATCTGTGCATCCACCCAAGCCAAGGTCATCTATTTCAACTACCCCGAGATAGAAGACACAGTGTTTGGCAGTTATGCCAACAAGGTGGAATCTTCTTTCACATGGCAGGTGCGTAAGCTCAATTACGAACTCATGCAGCTGGCGCAGTCACAATCGAACCTCTTCATCTGCGATATCGCAGGCTTACAAAATAAAATAGGTCGCGACGTAATGTTCGACCCTATGGTCTACACCACCACCGAGATGATTCTCTCCCTTGATGCCGTGCCTCTGGTAGCTTCCCGTGTGATGGACATCATCTGTGCTGCACAGGGCAGGTTCAAGAAGTGCATCATCCTTGACCTCGACAATACCCTTTGGGGCGGTGTTGTGGGCGACGATGGACTCGAAGGCATTCAGCTTGGCCATGGACTAGGTATTGGCAAAGCATTCACCGAGTTCCAGATGTGGGT
>CAVCAW010000143.1:0-3129 GCA_963600315.1 Bacteroidaceae bacterium
GTCGTTTGGCGAGAGTTGGAAATAGTTATTCATAAGCCTTGGTCACAATTTTTCTTATCCAAATGGGCATAAGTGCCAAATCAGCCAACACCGCCTCCTCGTCCTCTTTCCTCAACAACTGTTCTATCTGCGACACTTGCTCTTGAGTGACATTATCACGCCCAATTGATTTCAAGGCAGATGTAACGAGCATCGCTAAACGGTTCTTGAATGAGAGATTCTTCGGCGCAGTCTTTTTGAAGACAATACCACGTCCACCGGTAATCTCAACTTTGCGCGGACTGCCATCGGTTAGATAGACATAGTTCATTGGAACCTGCGTGGATAGTCCCAACACATTCAAGGCATAATCGCCCGTTGGCACAATTCTGACGTGTGAACGCTCCGCTATGGCATTGGCAATCTGGTCGAATGATGGCATAAGCACGCCAAGTCCCAACTTGTCATCTATTTCCGGATAACAATAGATGCCGTTTGCCACACGCACAATCTTCTCGCTTTTGGTAAAACGCCCCAATGCCTGCCGTATATTCTCGGCAGAACCCATGCTCACGAAGTCATCGGCAAAGAATATCCTTCCCCTGCCATAATTCTCTATAGAGCATTCTATTTTCTTTGCTGCACTATTCATCTGTCCCTCAAATTGTGTCACAAAATTGGCGATTTTGTGTGACACAACCAAGAAGGATCTTCTCCGTGAGTAGTTATTTAACAAAGTTTGTCACAAAATTGGCAAAAAAATGTGACTACAGTGTTTAGCACCTGTTGGCGAAATTAATTTAGAGCGTACTTAATTCTGCCAATTGGTTTGTTGTCAATGGAGTTTATATATTGAGGGATTGAAAAATTGAATTTCTCAAGAAGCGTTTCTACTGCCCCACGTTCTGACACAGGCAAATTCGGCATGATGCGGGGAGTGAAGGGTGGCAACTGGGTCAGAACATGATTTGGTCGGGCTTTATGCGGTCGGCTTCGGTGATGGGTCTGATGACCTTGCACGGCACACCACCTGCTACCACACCAGCGGGGATATCCTTGGTGACCACTGCTCCTGCGGCAATGACGGAGCCTTCGCCAATGGTAACGCCTCCGATAACGGTGACGCTGGCACCGAGCCACACGTTGTTGGCCAAATGGATTGGCTTGCTCTGAGTGAGGGGTTCAGTGCGCCGCTGATGGGAATGGACGGGATGACTGGCACAAGCCAGCACACACTTGGGACCAATGAAGACATCTTCGCCTATAAAGATTGGCGAGGTGTCGAGAAACACACAGTCGAAGTTGACGAGTGTGAAACGGCCTCCGGCAAAGTGGGTGTTGATGCCGTAGTCGAATTGGACATGGGGCGTAATCACCACATTGGGGCTCCACGTGCCGAGGAGCTTGCGTAGTATCGCTGACTGGGCTTCGCCATCGGAGGGGTCTGTGGCATTGAACTTCCAACACAACCGACGTGCCTGCTTCTGCAGGTCGCGCGGAATATTCATGGCATTGCCAATGTAGGGTGCGTCGGCAGTGATTTGCTTGGGCAATGGGAGTGACGGATTGTCGGAGCTGTCGGGAGAGGTTTGTTGTGGTTTCATATAGTTGGGGTATTGCTGATTTTGCATGGCTGTTAAGCTTGATTTGCTCTCTAGGAGGAAAGCGGAGACACCTTTGGTTTGTAAAATTACTCAATTCTTTTTATTGGAAAACCTTGTAGGTTTCGCTTTCGCAAGAATTTTGGTCTCAGAAGTTTTTCTATCAGGCAACAACGGTGTGTTTTTTTGAGGGACGAATGGCTGGAGGGAGACCGCACCACCCCACTATTACGCAGAAAGGATTAAAGTCTACAAAGCTTTATGTAACACAAACGGGAAGATGATATATATAAGAGATTTCTCATCTGGAAAAGTTAAGAATTCCAGTTCACGATGCAAGTGAAATGGAGGAGTTCTTAAAGGCTAACGATGATATTCAGGCTGCGTGGTGCAGATCATCTGTAAATAATCAAATGTCAGATGAGGGAAAAAGAAATATTCGTACACTTCTCAAAGCAATAAATCGTACAGGTACTACGTCACTAGATAATGGAGAAGGAACTATATATCTCATTGATCATGCAGATAGAGAAGATATTGAAAGCAGAAATCCTCAAAAAGAGGATGGATTTAATTGTAGATTGAAATTCTCTACAGAAGGATTAAGCAAAGACTTTATTAATATAATTGAAGAAAAAATAGAAAATGGAACTATCAGAGACCAAAGAACTCTTAATAGAAGGATTAAGGACAGTCTTAAAAGACAAGACAGTTATGTTAGCGATAGCATTGTTGCTAAAGTCAGAGCCTCAAATGCTGACAATGTTGGATTACATAGTGAAGCACAATCAGGAGAATCCTTCAGAGGACGAGGTGATACAAGTAGCTCAACTAATTTCAGAACAGGTTTCATAAGAGTATATGGAAATGACGGCACTAATGGTCCTCGTTATATTCCAATCGACAGTCAGAAAGGAATAGAAGCCTTCACCACCCCAGACGGAGAAATCTATGGGTTTGTAGATGCAGAGGGCAATCTGTATCTGGATAGGAATGCAAAGGGCTTTTCTTCAGAGCATGTTGTACATGAGTACACTCATTTGTGGGACAGAGTGGTTAGGAAGAAGAATCCTAAATTCTGGGCAAGGGGTGTTGAACTGATGCAAAATGGTGCGACAGAATTATGGAACGAGGTTGCTAATAGTCCTCAATACGGTCAGAAATGGATAGCAAAGGGTATTACTGGCGAGGAATTAGTAAACAGAATTGCTTCGGAGGTTCACGCTAGGCTTACTGGTCAGAAAGGTAAGGCTGAAATTGACAGAATAGAAAAGGAAAGTGGTTCTCCTAAAGGTATTATCGGTAAACTCAAAAAATGGTTGACAGACTTCTGGGGGAAACTTAAAGATACTTTTGGTGTTTGGACAAAGAGAGATCTTGATAACCTGAGTTTGGATGAATTCATCAATATGCCCATTAGGGACTTTATCTTTGAGGTTGATTTGGACAAAGCGGAAGATGCTGTATATGAAGATGATTCTTCTCAAGATAACGAACCTAAGCTTGCAAGCAAAAATGCACATGAGTGGGCTAATGAGGTGTTAAATGA
>CAVCAW010000143.1:3139-3876 GCA_963600315.1 Bacteroidaceae bacterium
CGTATTGCTGGTGCATTTATTCTTGCAACAAAAAGTAACAGGTTAGGCGAATTTAACTTCGAAAGAATGCGTACAGTTTTGAAAAATAATGTAGCTTTGCAGAACTTAGAAGCTTATGCAAAAGAGCATCCTAATGAAAAGTTAGATATGAGTACGTATTTGATTGGCCCAGACAGTCTTACTAATGATAATAGAGAATTTGATTCTAAGCATGTAGATTGGTTGGCAAATAGGGTTTTGGATAGGTTTCATGATATGGCAGATGCAATAACAGATGAAACTAAGAAAGGGCAATTGGAAAATTTGATTCCTGTGATTGAGCAAATGCTGAATAAGTCATTAGGTGATATAAATATAGCCATGATAAAGCAATTTGCCGAAAGATTTGGAATAGATACTAAAGAAATAGAAGAATTAGAGAAGATACAAGAAGAAAACAAAGACAATACAGATGCCTGTGCATTTAAAGTAAGTGCGCAGTGGTTTCCATTTTAAGTAAAGGGATATGGGAAAATGTAAGGCGAATGCTGGTAAAATTTTTGGGGAAGTTGCTGGAATAGCAGGGAGTGAAATTTGCGGTATGATTACCCAAGAAGAAGCAAAGGAACAATATAAAGAGTTATTTCAGAAGTTTACTGAAATGTATATAAATGATAACGAGTTGGTTGAGACAGTCCTAGTGGCTGCCTCAGAACTCGGTATTAGAGGAAAAGAAGATGTGTTCTTCAGCGACAGCA
>CAVCAW010000144.1:0-3853 GCA_963600315.1 Bacteroidaceae bacterium
GTTTTAGCATATTTAGTTTTTATTTCATCAATTTCAAACATAATTACTTAAAATTCTTTTATTGAACCTTTACTTATTCCACTTTCATTGAATGAATCAATTGCGAAATAATACTTTTCTGTTTCTTTATTCAAAAATGTTACTACATAATCATTTTGGCCATACAAAAGAATGCTGTTATAAAGTTTATCAGGAGCGATTCCAAGACGTATGCAATATCCTATAGCATCGTTTTGACTATTCCATGACAGTCTTGCTTCAGTGGCACTTGTTCTCTTAGCGGTTTCACCAGAAACTATCGAAGGCTTTTCTTCATTATCAAGACCAAACACTCTAAGTCCTGATATTGAGAAATTCTGTCCATATGGAGCACTCGTGAAAACAACACGGATATAACGCGCTTTAGCGTGGCAAGGAATAAGTTTATGTGGATAAACCGTGTTCTGTTTTTCTCCATAAATAGTCCAGTCAGAGCCATTTGAACTATATTCAATTCTATATTCGTAGTGAACAAGTTCTTCTTCAATATATCTTTCTTGAGTGAAAGTTCCACCATATTCCTTCATCGGAGCATGTTTCTTTTTTATGAAACAATCTGCAAAATTCACCTGTACCGCTTCAACATCATAATCTTTCCCAAGATCAACACTCAGCCATTCCCCACTGTTTCCACTGTTTGCTGACCAAGCACTTTTTATGCTTTCGTCAAAGGCGTTCTGTGGGGCAAATCCACTACGGCTTGATGATGCGTAGGCTGTCTTGTGATAAGACAAAAGCATCCATTCTGGTTCAATAGTCAGTGGATCGAATTTCCCATCTGGGATGTTTTTTGGATAATCCGCAAAATATTGATTACAGAATAGTAAACCATCTTTATCAATTCCCGCAGGCCAAAGACCAATACGACGTTCAAAAATATGATTAACACACACGCATACTGAAGAGACATGCCATAGATTTTCAAATTTATCATAAAAAGTACTGCCATGGCCTGCTCCACAGGTGAATCCTGATGGAACGATAGAATATGGATTGTGCTTTTGCCACTCAAATTTACCAAGCGGATTATCTGAAATCATAACTGCATCACCATAGGTAGGAAACTCCGTACCAGGAGTTGCATACTGAAGATAATATTTGCCATTTATTTTATTGAGAAATGAGCCTTCAATAAATGCACCATCTCCAACAAACAGATTGACATATCTTTGCCATAGACTGATTTTATTGTCGGCATAAATATCCTTGTTATCTATGCCATGGTTCTTTTTATCACCGGATACTAATGCCACTTTTTTACCGATAGGAGTCATTGTTTTTATATCCATCTCTATTGCATAAATAGGCTCTTTTGAAGAACAACCCCAATAAAAATACGCTCTGTTATCCTCAAAATGAATATGTGGATCCCAGAATGTAAATGGCGCTGAGACTAGTTCGAAGCCTTTAAAGGGATCACGGGTACGTAGTATCTTACATTTTTTCGAATAAGAAGAGGCACAAAAATACAGCCATCCATCATGTTCACTCACATCAGGAGCATAACCATGTATTTCAAGTTTTCTGTCCTCGTGAAAATCCCAGTGAAACAGGTCGTCTGAATAATAGAAGCCTCCACACTTAGATGCAAAAAGAAAATATTTGTTGTTGAAAAGAATTAAAGTTGGATCAGCCGCTTCCTTGTAGGCATATTTTCCAAACAGTGGATGCTGATACTTATATGCTATTTCAAGTGGATTACAGTATAATTGTGTCATATTTTTATTCCTTCTTTCCGTCTGTCACTTCTATAGAGAATAAGACAGGCTCAACATTTTTTGAAGATATCGTGATAATTGATTTACCTATAGTTCTACCTGCACGGAAGACAGCAAGGGTCCTTCCACGATATGTATTATGATATGGATTGGTAAAAACCTCATCGGTTTTTGTGAGCGCACTGCCAAAACCCTGTAGAGTAAGCACATTACCATCAATTTTTATATCAACGCGCTGTTCCATATATGGAAGAAGTACTCCATTTCTGTCGGTGAACTCAATTTCCACAAAGCACAAAGCTTGTCCATCACAAGGTAGAACTAGACGGTCGGGTTTGACCGTCAGAATTGAAACTTTTTCACCAGTAATTAGTTGAGTACAACCCGTCTTGTTTCCGCTTTTATCCAAGGCTATCGCAGTGAGTGCACCAGGATTATATTTAACGGGAAACAAAACTTTGTTTTTATGGACTTTTTTTGTTCCAATAACCTTGCCATTGAGTTCTAGCCTAACGCTATCAGCTGTTGTATAAACCTCTGCGATAGTAGACATACCTTCAAAACCATGCCATGTCCAACTATCGAGTGCATTTGTGAACTGCCATGCGCCCTTGCTTGGTGTTTCTTTAGCGTGATTGAGTGGTCTAACCGCAAGAAACAGTTCAGTTCTTATTCCCCATATAGTCTCTAAAAATGCCATTTGAGCCAAAGGTAAGCCAGTAATGTCAATCATTCCCTGACCAGAAAGCAGTGGAAGACCCTTATAGGACTGATATGTCCAGCCCATGCAGGTCTCACCTATGTAGTCCCATGCTGACCATACAAAGTCGCCTATCAATTGCTTATGTTTGAGAACACGGCTCCAGTTATAAGGTAAATCAGCAGACATTGTTTCTGTGCCTACCATCAATCGATCAGGATATTTTTCAGCATCCTTATCATAACGTGAGGATGCATAATTAAGTCCAACAATATCAAGGGCAACTGATATATCAGACACTACTTTTTCTGCCATTTTGGTATCACTTAACATAAAAAATAACTTGCCAAGCTTTCCCGTCCAATAATTAAAAAATGCTGAACCGGATTTCTTTTCCTTATAACTACTACCTTCTGGCAATTGTTCTCGTTTATATTTCTTTTTATCGCTATAAACGCCAATGCCCATATGTGCATAGACATCAAGAAGAACATTTATTCCGCAAGTAATCGGACGCGTATTATCAAGCGAGCGAACTATATCACGCATTTTAGCACACAACTCGATTCCACGTTTTGTAGCCGTTTCTGTGACTTCATTGCCAAGAGAATACATTATTACACTTGGATGATTGTAGTCATTTTCAACCATTGAAGTTAGAACAGACTCGTAATCAGAAAGAAAATCACGCGAATAATCATGATAATCTTTTGGTATATACCATCCATCAAATGCCTCATCCATAACATACATGCCTATTCTGTCACAAGCTTCAAGCAATGAACGGGATGCAGGATTATGTGCCATGCGCAAAGCATTAAACCCATGACTTTTTAGTATTTTTACACGGCGTTGCTCGGCATCAGCAAAAGAACAAGCACCAAGAACTCCATTATCATGGTGAATACATCCGCCACGAAGAAAAGTCTCTTGACCATTGACTAGTAACCCAGTTTTGCCACTCCATTCAAGAGTGCGTATGCCAAACTTCTCTATCAATTCTTCGCCACCTCTTAAAACCTTGCAGGTATAAAGATATGGTGTTTCCGCAGACCACAACTGTGCCCCACTAATCTCAAACTGACCTTTTTGGCCGCTTACAACAAGATTGCCATCGGCATCAAAAATCTGTATTTCTGCATCGTCATCTGTATCAATTTCAACAACAGCAGGTGAGATACCAATAGTTTTTATTTTTAGAAAAGATGGGGCATCCTTTTTTGAGATTTCAAGATATACAGGACGATATATTCCACTGCCTGTATACCAACGGCAATTTGGAACAAGACTGTTATCAGCAAGAACCTCAACAGTGTTTTCGCCAATTGTAATTTTTTCAGTAAGCTCAGCTATAAATGACGAATAACCATATTTATTTTCTTTAACAACTTCCCCA
>CAVCAW010000145.1:0-3821 GCA_963600315.1 Bacteroidaceae bacterium
GTTTACTACTCTATAAATCTCCACAATGTCTTTCGGAAGGTTTGTCAATACTAATTTTACAGGATTTATCACGGCACTTACACGTAGAGCTCTTTTGTTTAGGTCGTCTCTTACTGCGCTTTCAAATAAAGACATCTGATTAAGAGCGTCAAATTTTGTATAGCCGATTTTGTTAATAAAGGACAATATTCCTTCCGGGGAATATCCTCTACGGCGATATCCGCAAATTGTCGGCATTCTCGGATCGTCCCAACCATTTACGACTCCATTCTTTACCAATTCTAGTAAGTTTCGCTTTGAAAGTAGAATGTGCGTAAGATTCAGCTTGTTAAATTCAATCTGAGTCGGTCTGTTGTCGTCAAGAGGCTCATCACCCTCTACTTGTTTTGCCCAGTCAACAAACATGCTGTATAGTGGGCGGTGGCTTACAAATTCAAGTGTACACAAAGAGTGTGTCACGCCTTCCCAATAGTCTGTCTGACCATGAGTAAAGTCGTACATTGGATAGGCGTTCCATGTGGAACCAGTCCGCCAATGAGGTATATTAAGTACTCTATATAAAATTGGATCGCGAAAGTGCATATTGGGGTTTTCCATGTCTATTTTCGCCCTTAAAACCATTTTCCCAGGCTGGATTTTTCCCGAATTCATTTTTTCAAACAATTCAAGGCTTTCGGCAATAGGCCTATCTCTGTAGGGTGAATTTTGACCGGGGGTTGTAGGTGTGCCTTTTTGGCTAGCTATTTCCTCTGCTGTCTGTTCGTCAACATAGGCTTTACCTTCTTTGATAAGTTCTACCGCTAAGTTCCAAAGCTTTTGGAAATAATCTGAGGCGTAGTATATATTTCCCCATTTGAATCCTAACCATTCAATATCCTTCTTTATAGCTTCTACAAACTCAATATCTTCTTTCTGGGGGTTTGTATCATCCATCCTAAGATTACAAATTCCACCATATTTTTTTGCGATGCCAAAGTCCAAAGCAATTGCTTTTGCATGGCCTATGTGTAGATAGCCGTTAGGTTCAGGTGGAAAACGTGTTTGGATCTTACCGCCGTTTTTTCCCTCTGCAAGATCTTTCTCTATAATCTCCTCTATAAAATTGAGGCTTTTTTTCGGTGCGTTGTCTGTATTTGTGTCACACATGTTATTTCCAATTACAATCTTTTGCAAATTTATAAACTAATTTTCACTTCTCAAAGTTTTTGTTTGATAGACAAACATTCGATTGTGTGTTAAAAATTTAGTCAATCGGTGACGGTTTCAATTTGACCTTAAAAAATCTGGTTATAGTTAGTATTAGATATAAGATATAAATTAAATATCCCACACCGAGTGGTATCGTAAGCGTAAGTGTGATATATATTGCGCAACTAGTGCATATTAAGGACAATATATAAGTCACAACTTGAATGAAAGATACTTTATCATAAAGATCAAAAACTACCGATAGTAACAGTAAAACACTCATCCACAATAAAATCAGTAATGTGCAGATAAGTGCAGGCTTGTTGAAGGGATTGAGTGATGGGTTGAAATAATACTCAGTCCATACATCTGATTCAAATTTTTGCAACGTGCAATAAATCATGGAGGCTGTAGATGTGGTAATTGTAAAAGCACAAGGGTAAAACGATGTGACATCCCTAAAGTGCACAAACCATAGTAATATACGTTTATATTTGCAATAGCAGACAATCACTGCCATGAGTATAGTTAAAATTGCAAACACATAAACGTGAGTGTTGCTGAATTTGTAAATGAACTGCGATATAGGGGAAATAGGCGATGATTTATCAAGCATAGCAGTCTCTTCGATCCACCCCGAATGGGTTTCGTCAGAAACCAAGTAAAGCCAAACGCTATCTGTATTTTCTTCCTTGTAGTTAGTGGGACGAAATATCTCAGTCACTACAAAATCGACGCCTGTATTTAATGCATGGCTATCAGTGATCGTTTCTAGTTCGGTATTGCTACTCCACTTGTCTGGGCGTGAATAAATTATAATGGAGTCCGCCTTGACTATAAAGTTCTTCCCTGTGTTGAAATGGTGAATACGACTGAAATTAATTGAGTCTCGTTGTGACTGTGTCAGGACCCAATCACTATGCGCGCTGTTGTCTTCTGGCTTGCAACAAGACAAGTATGCGATGCCGAACGCAACAAACAAAACTTGTATCATTTTATGTATGATATCCTGCATTTTGTTAAAATTTTATTTTATTGTTACTCAATTGGACATTATGATCATTTCGCAGTTTTTGCAGTCAAATTTCAACGGGAATCGTCTCCCATCAGAAAGACATAACCACAACTCATTTGGTAAGTGAGGCATGCGTTTGTTCAAGATGTTGTCTTTTTTATCATTCTTTAGACATTGTCCAAATGCGTGGCGTAAGCAGTATTTGCATGTCATAAGTGTTATAGGATGGTCTATGCTGTTAAATACAAATTTCTCTAATGCCGGCTCTTTTACATCGACATTAAATTTCTGCAAATGGATTTTTTTTGCCTTTTTGTTGCTCACATTCATAGAGTAGTTATATGGTTTTAAACAACTGCCATCAACTTTAGTAAGAAAATCAAAAGGGAGTTTATTCCTTTTCGGTGTGTTAATAGCCGTGATTTTTGCAGATAAATTATCAAACATTTTCCTGCGCCATTGTGCCAAGGTTGACATGGGAATGAAATAGTTTTGATCAAAGTCTACGATAACATTACTTATTTCTAAATACGGAAAAACGCACTTGTGTAACTCAGTGATAATTCTATTATATTGGGAGCTGTGAGCAAGTTCTTTAATTGTGTTAATCTTTAATTCTATAGAACATTGTTCTTGCTCGTCAACTTTAGCACAAAGCCTATAGCCTGTATCCTCAGATTTGATATTAATAGAGACATGCAAAATTCGTTGTGCTACATTCTTTTTAATGTCATTTTCAAATTGCGTATTCTTGTTTCTGAACAATTGTGTATGAAGCTTAAGCTTCTTAGGAATTGGAAACAGAAACAACTTGTTATTTTCAACACGATTGACTCTGCAACCAAGAAGCTTGTTATTGTCGTCAAAATAACAAATGCCATCTCCATTATGAAAGATTGTACTTCCGCTAACTTGAACGGCTCCTTTTTCTATCCGAATTACACTTCCTACAGGTTCTCCTATAAACTTTGGGGTATCCAATGATAACACGTTTTCTTTGCGTTTCAATAGATAATAATCTGTGTATCCCCTGTTGAATGTTTTGTTGATATCCGGCACAAAATAAGTTTTGCTATATCCGTTTGAACTCCGTTGGTATTCTGTTGGCCTTTTTAATATTAAATTGTCAATTATCTTGCGGTAATAGGATGTTACGTTTTTTACATAGGCAACATCTTTTAGACGTCCTTCAATTTTGAATGAGGATACCCCCGCATCTGCCATACCTTCAATGCTCATTGATCGGTTCATATCTTTTAGTGATAGCAGATGCTTGTTGCTAATCAGAATATTGCCATTTTTATCCTCTAAGTCAAAAGGGAGTCGACAAAATTGAGCGCATTCGCCGCGATTAGCGCTGCGTCCAAAGCAAAACTGTGAGGCATAGCATTTTCCACTATAACTTACACAAAGTGCACCATGCACAAAAGCTTCTAATTTTACTTCTGGGCATTGTGTGTGTATTTCTTTTATTTCTTCTAGACCTAATTCTCTTGCAAGAACCAACTGCTTGAAACCTAGTTTGGTTAAGAGCTTAACTTTCTCAATGGTGCGATTGTCCATTTGAGTGCTTGCGTGAAGTGGCAAATCAAGCTGCATGTCAAGCAACGCATAGTCT
>CAVCAW010000146.1:0-3755 GCA_963600315.1 Bacteroidaceae bacterium
GGGGGGCTTTTTTTTGTGTGGGGGGAGCCTCTCCCAACCCTCCCCTAAAGGGAAGAGCTAAGGTCGCTTCCAGTAGATCCGAGTTGTCTGTGTGCGAAAAATTAGCCGCAAATCAGTCATGGTCGCCCCTTTCATGTTGTTCAAAAACGCCGATGAGGGTTAAATGCTTGGTATGGCGGTTGTTAGTATTGATATGACTGTTGCGTTTCGGCGGAAACGAAACTGAATTTCGGCGGAAACGCAACTCGATTTGGGAGAAAACGGACAACCGTTTCGCCCGAAACGCAATGGTGAAGAGGCTCAGGGCAGTTGTGAGTTGACCTTGTGGTAGAGGACGCTCTGTTGTTATTTCCGGCGAGTGGTGCTGCTGGTGGTGATCCACTGGCTTATCTCCTTGTAGCCTGGCAGGCGGCGAAGGGTGGCGGTCTGGCTAGGGGCTACGACGAGGCGGTTGCCGTCGGTGCTCCACTGCTTGATGTTGAGAAAGGCGTCTTGGTGCTGGAGGTTGGTGAGGCTGCTCTGGTCCTTGAGGGTGGTGGCGTCGCCGAGCAGGAGGTTGGTGCCGAGGCGGCAGTTGGCGTTGGCGTCGCGTCCCTCAAAGCGTATGGGGGCACTGACTATGTTGCCAGAGATGCGGTTGTTGACGTTGACGGTGGGGGTGTGGCTGTTGGCGGCTTTCTCTATGCTGACGGTGCGTCGTGCGTCGATGGCATAGCTGTTGTGAATGTTGGTGATGATGTTGGACTGTATGTTGACGTTGAGGGTGCCGTCGTCGCAGAAGATGCCACGGTTGTAGTAGGCTCCGTTGTAGTTGTTGATGAGGTTGTAGCGTATCTGGATGTCGTCGCACTGTGTGAAGACGTAGATGGCTCCTGAGTCCATGAGCGAGTGGGAGAGCCACTGGTCGCAGTAGGAGTCGGTGTAGCTGAGTGTGTTGTGCTCGACCACTCCGGTGTTGTCCATCAGTTTGGCGCTTGCCCACCATGTGCCAATGGCTATGCCGCCGTAGCCGAAGTCCTCGATGGCATTGCGCACGATGTTGAGGTTTTTGCCCGACGAGCGTATGCAGTAGGTGTTGTTGACGGCGAGCCCCATGCGTGTGAAGGTGTTGTCGGCTATGGTGGTGTTGGCTGAGTTGACGGTGTAGACACCGTTGCGGAAGCAGTCGCTAAAGGTGCATTGGGCGACGCTGACGTTGTCGGTGGTGTCGGCCTTGATGACGTTGCTCTGTATGGCGCGGAAGGTGCAGTGCGAAATGGTGGCGGTTCCGATGGTGGAATTGGTGAATTGCATGAGGGCGGCACTGCTGTTGCTGTTGCCCAAGAAGGTGAGGCTGTCTATGCTGAGCGATGCGAGCGTGGTGTGGTCAATGCAGAGAAAGCGGGTGGCTGAACATTGGTGGACGGAGGTGGTGCCGCTGGGCAGGGAGATGCGTCCGCCGCTAAGGGTCATGAGCGTTTGGGTGGGCTGCGGCATGTTGCATAGTCTGAAGCGGGGATTGGCTTTGCCAAAACCATAGTCGAGGTTGACGGAGTGGCATTTGCGCGCCTTGTTGTAGGTGAGGTCGGTGGCGGTGAAGTAGACTTGGGAGTCCTTGATGTATTTCACGCAGTAGTAGGCTGACCTGTACCACTGGGTGAGGTTGATGTAGACGTTGCCACAGCGTTCGGCAGGAATGTCTTGAGTGATGTCGGAGCAGGTGAGTCGGCAGAGCTTGGTGGTCTCGTCGACGACTTCCACCAGCTGGTCGGCTTGCATCAGGTCGCCCCAGAGCTGAACCAGTCCGCTGCGGAGGTTGATGAATCCGTGGTTGACATTGAAGATGCCGGTAAACTTCTGACCGGCGGCATAGTCCTTGCCTGCGCTGACGATGGTGGCTCCGTTGCCGTGAATGGTGAGGCTGACACCCGACCAGTCTTTGCGGGCCAGCTTGAGGTGGTTCTCGGTGAAATAATAGGTGGAGTGCGACAGTTCGACGGTGACGTCATGGTCGCCCGAAGCTACGGCGGCGTTGATTGACGAGGCTAGGTCGTCGAAGTCGTCTTGGGAGTTGATGCGCAAGACGTTGGCACTGAGCGAGGCGGGCAGCAGTGCGATGAGTGCGAGTGGCAGTATGCTTTTCATGAGTGGAGGTGCTTTGATTATGCGGCAAAGGTATTAATAATATGGCGATAAGGGAGAATAAAAAGGCCGAAAAGGCAGTGTGGTAGGGCTATGTGCTATGTATCAGGATATTTGCACGGCACTTTTAGGCTTGCGGAGAACCCGTTAGTCGCTATAATTTATTAACTTTGCGCCCACGTATTATTGTATTATAGAAAGAACACTGCCATGAGCAAGAATAAGTTTGACTTACACTCAAAGCTGAATTTGTCTGACATAAACAAGGAGATATTGTCGTTGTGGACCAAGGAAGACCTCTTCCGCAAGAGCCTAGAGGCACGCAGCGGTGCCAAGAGCTATGTATTCTTTGAGGGACCTCCCTCTGCTAACGGCCACCCCGGCATTCACCACGTGCTGGCGCGCACCATCAAGGACACGGTGTGCCGCTACAAGAGCATGAAGGGCTACCGCGTAGACCGCAAGGCGGGATGGGACACCCACGGACTGCCTGTGGAGCTGAGTGTGGAGAAAACTCTGGGCATATCGAAGGAAGACATAGGCCACAAGATAAGTGTGGACGACTATAATAACCAGTGTCGCGCCGACGTGATGAAGTACACCGCCGAGTGGCGCAAGCTGAGCGAGGAGATGGGCTACTGGGTAGACCTCGACCACCCTTATGTCACCTACGAAAACTCCTATATCGAAAGCTTGTGGTGGCTGCTCAGCCAGCTCTATAAGAAGGGGCTGCTCTATAAGGGCTACACCATACAGCCCTATAGTCCCGCTGCCGGCACCGGTCTGTCGAGTCACGAGCTCAACCAGCCTGGTTGCTACCGCGACGTGAAAGACACCACCGCCACTGGACTCTTCAAGATAATCGACGCTCCTCAGGAGCTGACGGAGTGGGGTGCTGCCGTGTTTGCTGCGTGGACAACTACACCGTGGACTTTGCCTTCGAACACTGCTCTGTGTGTGGGCCCGCAGATCGGCTATGTGGCAGCGCAGACCTTCAACCCCTACAACGGTGACCGCATCACCGTGATTGTGGCAGAATCGCGCCTGTCGGCATATCTGCAAGGCGAGGAGCTGCATAGCCTGGCTGAACTCGAGGCTCTCGACCTCAACGAGGTGGACGGCAAGAAGCTGCCGTATCGCATAGTAGGCCATTATAAGGGCACTGACCTGGTGGGCATGAAGTATGAACAACTCATGCCTTGGGTGAAGCCCTGCGAGAAGGTCAACGACCTGTCGCCCGAATTTGTGAAGAACTATGCTACAGCCAACCCCGACAAGGTGTTTGAGCACGGCAGGGACAAGTTTGTGGAGATTTCGGCTGAGGCTTTCCGCGTGATTCCCGGCGACTATGTGACTACGGAGGACGGTACGGGTATCGTGCACATTGCTCCTACGTTTGGTGCCGACGATGCCAAGGTGGCCAAGGCTGCCGGCATACCCGGACTGTATATGATAAACAAGGCTGGTGAAACCCGCCCGATGGTTGACCTGCAGGGAAAATACTGTCTGACAACCGACTTGGCTGAGTCGTTTGTGGAGACCTGTGTGGACAAGGCTGCCTATGCCGTACATGAGGGTGCCTACGTGAAGAATGCCTATAGCCCTAAATATAATGTAGACGGCAAGTATGATGC
>CAVCAW010000147.1:0-3717 GCA_963600315.1 Bacteroidaceae bacterium
GGGCTGCCTAGAGTGGTGAAGGATTTTGTTGAGTCCATCCCCAAAGGCGTGGTGCCCTCTTACTTCTATGCGGTAATTACATGTGGGGATGACATTGGGTATGTCGACCATCTGTTGGACGGACTGTTGGAAAAGAAGTGGGGCAGAGGGATTGATGCGGCATTTTCCGTGCAGATGCCCAACACGTATGTCTGCTTACCTGGATTTGATGTCGACTCAGAAGATCTGGCGGAACGCAAGGTCGCGGACACCATTGGCAGACTGCCCTATTTGGCAAGATGTGTTGTGGACAAATCAAAGGTCAGGAATGTGGTGAGGGGTGACATGGCCTGGATAAAGACATATATAATAAGGTATATATTCAACGTCACTCTCGTTACCGACCGTTATTTCCACGTAGCTAAAGACAAATGTGTGGGGTGTGGAAGGTGCAAGAATAGTTGTCCATTGGGAAATGTCAGAGTCTCAGAGGGCTTTCCTGCTTGGGGAGGACATTGTGCCGGATGCCTCGCTTGTTACCATACTTGCCCACGCCATGCCATAGACTTCGGGCGCATGACATACGGAAAGGGACAGCGTTATTCAAAATAGAACGTCAGCACAATCATCTTTGAGCTGCCACCGTCCAGCGTCTTGGTGAATTTGCGCAGTCTTTCGTCAATGAGGTCTTTGCGGTCTTTTTTAAGGATGTCGGCAAGTCCGAAGCAGAACTTAAGTTCCGGGTTGAGTTTGAAGAAGGGAAGGTATATGTCGCAACCCATACCGACTTCAAGATACACATCCATTGGTTTAAGCATCAGTATACCATGCTTGCGTGTCGTAAGGTCTATGGTGGGTGCGGCTCCGGTTATCAGATATGGACGAAAATTGTTGTACCTTGGTGCGGCGAACTTGATGTCTACAGGGAGCGATATGTATGTGCTCTTGATGTTTTGGGTGGTGTCTCTGGCGGTAGTCTGTTCGTGGAAGGTCACATGCTTCTGTCCGAAATGTATGGTAGGACATACACGCAGGGAGAAATATGTGTTCAGTCGCATCTCCCCCAAAACGCCTACGGTAAATCCCGGGTTATAGTTGTTGATGTCCGCATACCATTGCTCGCCGGTCTCGGGGTCTGTGCATCCATTGTTGGTCAGCTCAAGGTCTTGGATATGAAAACCGAACAGAAAGCCATAGTGGAATTTGCGCATATCCAGATACGGCCTGTTCATCACCTTGCGTTCTTGCGAGAAAACTATAGAACAACACAACAAGGCGAAAACTGCGGACAGCAAGCTTCTTTTCCCAATTTCCATCAGATTTATAACGCACATTGTCTCCGCTTTATTGCACAAATGATGGTTTTTGACTATTACATCAAAAAAACACAGCTTCATGAGTATAAGTTATCGCTATTTTTGATTACCTTTGCAGAAGAAAAGAATAGAAAGAAGGATTAACTATAAATTAATTTTGATTATGGCTTACGTAATTGGTGACGACTGTGTTGCTTGCGGCACATGTATTGACGAGTGTCCTGTAGGAGCTATTTCTGAGGGCGAAAAGTACAGCATTGACCCCGAGCAGTGTACGGAGTGTGGGACTTGTGCAGATGCCTGCCCAAGCGGTGCCATCTCTCTGTAATTCTGTAGTAGGTGCGGCATAACGTTCAAGGGTGGTCTCTCAAGAGGAGACCACCCTTGATGTGTGTTGCCCCCGGCTTGTCTCTCAATATGGCATGACTATTCCAGTTTCACTTCCATTGCGCCTATGTAACATCCGTACTTGTCGGTATGGCCTACAGTCACTTCATGTCCGGCTTTGTCTATGAGGTGTTGCGGCTGTGTGAAGTAGGTATGGCTGTGTCCGTCGAGCAGTATGTCTATACCTGAAGTGGCGGATATCAGAGCTTGGTCATCGTCTCCGCTGACGTTCCATCCCAAATGGCTGAGACAGACAATCATGTCGCATTTCTCTTTGTTGCGGAGATAGTCTATTATGGGTTGTGCCGCTTTGGCAGGATTCTTGTATTTTATGCCTTGGCGGTTGGCTTCAGTCACGAGCCTGTCCAGTCTCGGGCATACGCCGAAGATGCCTATTTTGACTCCTTCGCAAACCTTGGTGATATATGGCCTCACCAACCCTTCGCATGGAGTACCGCTAAAGTCGTAATTGCAGCAGACGAACGGGAAGTCTGCCATACGGATTAGCCGGGCCAGATTGTCCATCCCATAGTCAAACTCGTGGTTGCCTATGGCGCAGGCATCGTATCCCGTCTCGTTCATGAGCTCTACTTCCACGTCCCCTTTGAAGAGAGAGTAGTATACGCTGCCTTGTGAGAAGTCGCCACAGTCGAGCAGAAGCACGTTGTCGCCATATTCTTCTCTGAAATTCCTTATCAGAGCAGCTCTTCTGGCGAAGCCCCCTTTGTCTGCCATGGTTGTGTCGTGGTAGCTGTGCGGTAAGGGGTCCATGCATGAGTGGGAGTCGCTGGTATGCAGCACCATCACCCTATGCTCTTGCGCAGCCAGACATAAAGAAGTATATAATAGCGTAAGCGTGCATACTAGTCGCTTCGTCATGTATTGATATCTTGTCATTTTGCCATTACCGTTATCCGCCCCTCTATTTTACTGTCTATAATGCGGTTTTTGATGACGCTTTCCATCATCAGGTCGCGAACGAGCATACCGGTATCGTGCCTTTTTACAGCCTTTTTCAATGCGAGCATCTTGCTGTTTCCCTCTGCCAGGTAGTCAAGTGTCGCTACCCAGTATATGCGTTTAGGCTCTATGCTTTTGCCGTTCAACGTCACATCCGACAGATGCCCGTCTTCTGTTATCGTCATTCTCACTCCGGAGCTTACAGCTTCACCTCCTGCGGCGGCTATGTCGGACATCAGTTTTTGCAAGTCTCGTCCTTTTATCTCAAGTATCACCAGAGTGCTTGGGAAAGGTGCTACTGTGTATATGTCTCCTACCCGGACGATACCCTCTGGTATGTCGCCACGTAGGCTGCCTATGTTCACCAGCCCCATGTCGGCGCAGGGGAGACCAGTGGCAGTACTGCTTTCCACCATCATGTCGGCTGCCCAGTTGCCCAAGAGGCTTTCAGGCTTGCCTGCTTGCATAGTCACACGGCTCAACCCCAAGGCGGGGGACATGACGCTGTCCACCTTAGCCTTGTATCTGTTTATAATGGCGTTGACTTTTGGCAGAGATGCAGTGTCCGGGTGGGCTGTCACCTCTATCCTTTTCCATGTGATGGACTTTATTTTATGCTCTTGTGACTGAAGCGATGCTGAAATCGTGAACAGTACGACGAACAACAGTTTCCCTGTCGTGTGAAGAAGCGTTTCCATGTGCCAAAATTACTCAAAATTATGCGATCAGCCAAAAATGTGACTCGGTTATTATGCTGAATGGAAATAAAAGTGTACCTTTGCAACCGCTTTCCCATGGGTCGCTGGCAGAAAGAAGAGTTGTCTGTTATGCCCATGTGTGATCGACAAACAATTTCAAATATAAACCAAAATGGCTGATTTAATTAAAATTGCAGAAGAAGCATTCGCTACAGGCAAGACTCATCCTACGTTCAAGGCGGGTGATACTGTTACAGTAGCTTACAAAATTGTCGAGGGTAACAAGGAACGTATCCAGTTGTACCGTGGCGTGGTAATCAAGATTTCCGGTCACGGAGAGAAGAAGCGTTTCACTGTTCGCAAGATGTCTGGAACCG
>CAVCAW010000148.1:0-3691 GCA_963600315.1 Bacteroidaceae bacterium
GCAGACTTTGGTTTGGGGCGAAACGGCCAGCCATTTCCGCCGAAACAGACCGTCATTTCCCCCGAAATTCTGCCGCCGTGTCAACAATATTGGCAACGGAAATACCTCACAACGAATGCGTTACAAGATAATTGGTTTGGCTATGGCAAAAAACTCTTGCTAAAGAGTTGCTCCAGACTTTTGGACAGACAATGGGCGGCCAGAAGAGCCGAGAGTTTTTCTCTCTGTCTAAAAGTGCAGGTGGTGTACACAAAAAAATCCCGAAAAACTGCGGAGCAATTTTTCGGGATTTTGAGGGGTGTGTTGTGTGCCAGCCCCTGTGGGCGTGTTGCGCCTGTGTGGGCTGAGCGGAGGGGTTATGCTTCGTTTACGATGTCGAGGGTGTCGCTAGCGACGAGGAGTTCTTCGTCGGTAGGTATGACGCATACGGTAACTTTGCTGTCGGGGGTGGAGATGGTGCCCTCTTGGCTGCGGTTGGCTTGGTTGGCTTCGGGGTCGATGACGATGCCCATGTGGGCGAGTCCTTCCATGCTGCCCTTGCGTATTTCGTATTGGTTTTCGCCAACTCCGGCGGTGAAGATGATGTAGTCAACGCCGCCCATGATGCCTGCGTAGGCGCAGACGTATTTGCGTATGCGGTAGTTGTACATGTCGAGGGCGAGTCGGCAGCGCTGGTCGCCTTGGGCTGCTGCAGCGAGGATTTCGCGCATGTCAGAGTATTTGCCGGTGATGCCGAGCATGCCTGACTTCTTGTTGAGTAGGTCGGAGGCTTGCTGGGTGTTGAGTCCGAGCTTGTCCATGAGCAGGAGTATGGCTGAGGGGTCCATGTCGCCGGTGCGTGTGCCCATGATGAGTCCTTCGAGTGGGGTGAGTCCCATGGTTGTGTCGATGCATTTGCCGCCCTTGATGGCTGCTATGGAGGCTCCGTTGCCTATGTGGCAGGTGATGACGTTTTTCTCGCTGGGGTTGAAGCCGTAGATTTCGGCTGCGCGGGCAAGGACGTAGCGGTGGCTGGTGCCGTGGAAGCCGTAGCGGCGTATGCTGTATTCTTCGCCATATTGATAGGGTATGGCGTAGGTGTAGGCATAGTCAGGCATGGTCTGGTGGAAGGAGGTGTCGAACACTCCTACTTGCTTGACTCCGGGCAGCTTGGCTGTGACGGCGTTGATGCCCTTGAGGTGGGCGGGGTTGTGGAGTGGTGCGAGGCTCTCGTATTTTTTCCATTCGGCGAGGACGTCGGGTGTGAGTTCGAGGCTCTTGGTGAATTTGCCTCCGTGGGCGATGCGGTGGCCAACGGCGTTGATTTCGCTGAGGCTGCTGATGCATCCCTTGGTGGGGTCGGTGAGGGTGCGGAAGATGAGTTCGACGCCTACGTCGTGGGTGGGTACGGGTGTGGTGATGGTTTCCTTGACGGGGCTCTTGATTTTGAGGAATGAGTCGTCGAGTCCTACTTTCTCAATGCCTCCGGCGGCTATGACGCTTTTGTCGTCCATGTTGTAGAGCTTGTACTTGATTGACGAGCTTCCACAGTTTAATACGAGTATGTTCATTGGGGTTGTGTTTGTGGTTTGTGTTGGTAAGTATATGATAATGTGGGGTGGGTTAGACGCATTTTGCAGCGATGGCCTGGTTGGCGGTGATGGCTATCATCTTGTAGATGTCGTCGATGTTGCATCCGCGCGAGAGGTCGTTGACGGGGCGTGCTATGCCTTGGAGGATGGGGCCGATGGCTTCGGCGTTGCCCAGTCGCTGTACGAGTTTGTAGGCTATGTTGCCTACTTCGAGGCATGGCACTACGAGGACGTTGGCTTTGCCTGCTACGGGTGAGCCGGGGGCTTTGAGTTTGGCTACTTCGGGCACGAGGGCGCAGTCGGCTTGCAGCTCGCCGTCGATGCTGAGGTCGGGGGCAAGGGTCTTGGCTACGGCTGTGGCTTCGATGACTTTGTCGACGACTTCGTGTTTGGCTGAGCCGTAGGAGGAGAAGCTAAGCATGGCTACGCGTGGCTCGGCGAAGCCTGCTACGGCCTTGGCTGTCTGGGCTGTGCAGACGGCTATCTGGCCCAGCTGGTTGGCATCGGGCACGGGGGTTACTGCCACGTCGCCCATGACGAGCACTCCGTCTTCGCCATACTGCGGGGTCTTGGTGAGGAGTAGCATGGCTCCGCTGACGCAGGTGATGCCGGGGGCTGTCTTGATTATCTGCAGGGCGGGGCGCAGCACGTTGCTGGTGGCATTGCGTGCTCCTGCCAGCTGACCGTCAGCTTTGCCCAGCTTGATCATCATGCAGCCGTAGTAGAGTGGGTCTTTGACTTTTTCGCGGGCTTCGTCAATGGTGAGGCCTTTGCGCTTGCGCAGTTCGGCAAGGGTCTGTGCGAATTCTTCGAGGTCGGCGGATTTGCGGGGGTTGATGATAACGTTGGGGGTGATGTGGGTGAGCCCCATGGTTTGGGCTTGGCCCATGATTTCGTCTTCGTCGCCGAGGAGCACTATGTCGGCAATCTGGTCGGCGATGGCGCGGTCGGCGGCCGCAAGGGTTCTCTCTTCGGTGCCCTCGGGGAGCACGATGCGCTGTTTGTTGTTCTTGGCGCGTTCAATGAGTTTGGCAATAACGTCCATGACTAATGGTATGTGTTTCTAAATTTGTAGGATTCTATTTGTAGGCGGCTTGCGGGCGCTTGGTTGTGACGGGCTCTGGCAGCTGTCGTCTATCGAGTGGCAAAAGTAAGAAAAAAACGGCATTCGAAGTAGGGTTAAGGCCGTTAAGTGGGGAAAGAAAAGGTGGGACGGGCGCAAAAAGGTGACGGGCAGACGGGGTTGTCACTTGTCAAGGCGGTAGGCGAGTGGGCTTTTGCCGGTGTGGTGCTTGAAGAATTTGCCAAAGAATGACTGGTTGGAGAATCCGAGCTTGTCGGTTATCTCTGCCACGCTCAGGGTGGAGTTGATGAGCAGGTTTTGGGCTTCGCCAATGAGGAAGATGCTTATCCACTGGCTGGCGGTGTGGCCCGTGACTTGCTTGGTGATGGAGGAGAGGTATTTGGGCGAGAGGCACATCTGGTTGGCGTAGAATTGCAAGCGGTGCTGGGTGCGATAGTTGTCGTTGACAAGTGAGAGGAATTTGCCTGTGAGAATGTCGTTGTTGTTGTTGGTAACAAACGATGACTTGAGGAGCGAGGCTATGACGGTTTGCTGCCAGAGGAGGAAGGAGTGGGTGAGTTCTTCGAGCAGGGCATAGCGGTAGGGGTCGGCGAAGGTGTGGTTGGTAAGCACAAGGATGTCTCTCATCTTGATGAAGAAGTCTTGCTGGGCTTGCGGCATGTTGAGAATGGTTTGTTCTCTGAAAAACATGAGGGCGTCGACCAGGGGGATGGTCTTGGTGTAGCGTATGCCGTGGTGGAAGATGGGGTTGATGGATATGATGGAGCAGTCGAAGTTGGACGATATGCGGAGCGTGGTGACGTTGGTGTTGGGGTAGATGGCGACTTGCTGGCCGACGGTGAGTTCGCGCATTTGGTTGTTGGCTCTGATGACGGCTCTGCCACGGTGGCAGATGCAGAAGGTGATGCTATTGCCGGTCGACTGGGTGACTGACTCCTTGTACCTGCTGTTGTCGTAGCCATAGGCGACATAGAGCTTGTTGCTGTAGATGCATTCGTGCTTGAAGAAGGGGAAGGGGGAGGTGAAGGTCTTCATG
>CAVCAW010000149.1:0-3559 GCA_963600315.1 Bacteroidaceae bacterium
GAGGTACCCGAGGGTGCAACGTCTGATGACAATGTTGTAGTTAAGCAAGTGGAATGTTCAACAACTTTACCACAAAACGCTCTTCCTCATTGGGAATTGGCAAAAAAGTATAATCTAATAGATTTTGATTTAGGTGTTAAGATTGCAGGTGCAGGCTTTCCTGTGTACATTGGAATGGGAGCGCGCTTGCAACGTGCATTAATCAATTTTTTCCTTGACGAAGCAAAAAACAGCGGCTATGTCGAGATAGTCCCCCCGACTGTGGTAAATGCTGACAGCGGCTATGGCACAGGACAATTGCCTGACAAAGAAGGTCAAATGTATCACTGCGAGGTAGACGACCTATATCTTATCCCCACGGCAGAAGTGCCTGTAACTAATATCTATCGAAACGTAATCCTTGACGAAAAGGATTTACCAATCAAGAATTGTGCCTATACTCAGTGTTTCCGTCGAGAAGCCGGTAGCTACGGTAAAGATGTTCGTGGACTTAACCGCCTGCATGAATTCTCCAAAATAGAGTTGGTCAGAATTGACACTCCCCAGCATTCAAAAGAAAGTCACCAAGAGATGCTTGACCATGTCGAAAATCTTCTCGTAAAGCTTGAACTTCCATACAGAATATTGCGCTTGTGTGGTGGCGATATGAGTTTCACATCAGCCATATGCTACGATTTTGAAGTCTACTCTGAAGCACAGAAGCGTTGGCTGGAAGTTTCCTCGGTTTCAAATTTTGACACCTATCAGGCCAACAGACTTAAATGTCGCTATCGCAAGGAAGACAAACATATAGAGTTGTGTCATACATTAAATGGATCAGCCTTGGCACTTCCGCGTATAGTGGCAGCTTTGCTTGAAAACAACCAAACTGAAGATGGAATCCGCATTCCTGCGGCCCTGCAACCTTATATGGGTGTAGACATAATTAAGTGATATTCAACTCACAAAACATATAAGTAAAACAAACAAGGATTAAATCCAATTCCAACCAAAAGTTCCACAATAAAGGATTCTTGAATCCATATTGTGGAACTTTTGCTAATTTTATCGCTTTACCGCCGTAGACATTATTACTCAAGAGTCGCAATCGAGATAAGCCGACTTGAAAGATGTTGTTTAAGTTCCGAACTTTACAGCTATAATGCGGTGTTTTATCTTGATGAAAACAACCGGACAGTAATGTTCTAGAACTAGACATGAGCTTCGGTGTGGCCGGTATGTGTCGGATAATAAGAAGCTTTGAGCCTGGCCTAACAAATGGTGACGTTTACGCTTTTATGGGACAGGCGTGTAATGTGGTGAAACTGCAACATTGGGTATGCGATTTTGTACGTGATGTATTACCTGTAACTAGAGCATGGAATTTCCATCTTCAGTTTTTTTGTTGGCAAAAATGGCTTATTTCGGATGATTCCACAAAATCTATATGAGAGTAGTGGACAAATAGCAAATTTTCCAATCATTCTTTCTCGAACGTTTCCACCGAAGCGGTGTTCAATTTCGGCAAATAAATAGAAACGCTTCGCCCGAAATAAAACACCGTATCGGTGAAAATCCATTCTCCGCGCACATCATCATACCTCAACCAAAGGTCACTCACGCTCACAAGGTCGCTCGGGGTTCAGCGCAAAGTTCAGGAACTCCTGCTTCACAAGCGTGTTTCTGTTGCCCTGCATAATCGCACTCTCACCCATTGCTTCCATGTTGGCAAAGGGGTCTTCTGCCTTGCTCTTGCGTCCCTTGGCGGTCTTGATGGGAGCATTGAATGCACTTTGCTTGTCTGCCAAATAAGCGTAAGCCTCATCGCTTGTCTTCTCGTCAAAACCACGCAAGGGAATATAATTTTTATACATTCCGCTGATGTCGTCGTAAGTAGCCTTGTTGATAAGTCCCCTTTCGTATTGCTTCTTTAGCGTGGCAGCATTAACGGCATTCACTGCCTTCCACAAGTCGTTCGTCTTGTGACCATTCTCATAATCCGCTACCATACGCCGTGCCTCCACTTCCGCATCCGCAACATTATCCGTGTCTGCCAAAGCGGTCAGACCAGAATAGTCCCTGCCTCTATTATTGAAATACAGGTCTTGTTCTCGGTCGTCTCTCTGCTTGCGCAGGTCGTCAAGTCTGTCTATTGCACTCTGGTCAAGCGGATTTTGGTTCACGGCACGTTCTGCCCTGCTGATGGCAGCACCGAACTCTTCGTTGGCTTTCTTCTCTGCGGCTCTGCGTGCCACCACCTCATTACGCTCCAGTCCGTGCTTTGCCATCATATAGTCGGTCAGCGCCGCACGTTCCTCACTTGTTTTGGCAAGTTTAGCAGCCTCCTTCAGCAAAGGACTGAACAAATCCCTTGCGAACTCAAATATATCCGACTGATTCTTGCTTGACAATCAGTTCTCGCCAAGATAAGGATTCTCATAATCCGCAACATCTTCGATATGCATCTTCTTACCCTCAGCCCTCAATATTGAATAGCTACTTTCAATCCAGCCATGCTATCCAGAAATGCCTCGTTCATTTGATACATAGCCTCGCCTATCCTGCGCTCATAGAAATCCCTTGCCAGCGCCTGTTCATACTCTATACTGTTGCCGTAGCGGAACATAATGTCATCTTCCGAAAGTTCTTCATCGGCATTGTCCATCTTGCCTCTGCCCTCCGTACCGAACCCGGTCTTTTCGCGGGTGACAATCGTGTCAGCCATATCTACTACGCTCGGCTTGCCGCCGTTTTTCTTGCGCTTGTACGCTTCGTGCAGCACATAAGCCCATTCCTTGTTAGTCCACTTCTTGCCGCCGTCTATCTTCAGACCATTCAGAAGAGCATTAAGAGCTTTCTGAAGCATAGCTTTCAACTTACCCCAGAACGTAATCTCATCGGCACTCATCTTCTCAAAGCCACTCTCACCGATGCGTCCTGCAAGGTCTGCCCCATATTCTTCCGTTGCGTCACGCTTGAACTTCTCACGCTTCTTGCCAGCCTCTTTATGGGCAGCGGCAAGGTCTTCGTAGTAAGCGGCATTCCTGTCCTCGCCCTTTGCCTTGCGTTCCTTGCCCTTGCGTTCCATGATACGGCTCACCTCGGCATCATACATCTTCTGTGCCGTGCCGTCAATGGTCTTTTGAATACCCTCCGCAGACACACCGTACAACTCGTCCAAAGCATTGTTCAACTTTTCCTCTTCGGGGAACAATACACGCAGTCCGTCATGACCCACAACCTCATGAACCACCGTAGTCTCCACGTCAGCCACGTCGACGTTGTTAGGCAAAATCACAGTCACCTCACCACTTATGGTGTTGTAACTGCCCTTAGCCATGCGCTGCCTCTCACCCGGCAATGAGGTTATTTCCTCTTCCGTGCGGACAATACGCACAGGAGTATGCATCTTCTCCGACAATTCGGTCACACGGTCGGCCATGGCATTTTCTGCGTCCAAAATAGTGGGATTAACAAAATCTTTGACTATCTTTGCAGCAGAAGAAAGCTTTGCGTTATCTGAGGCTTCCGCAATTGGTGCGGAAAGGTGCAGGTAATCCAGGGCTTTCGTTTTATCTAC
>CAVCAW010000150.1:0-3544 GCA_963600315.1 Bacteroidaceae bacterium
ATGAATCATCACTGTCAGCATCTGTGGTTTTTATCAATTGCGAATATCCTATTAATTTTCTCTCAAGGCTATTGTTTTGGAGTGTGAGTTTCGTTTTCTCTTCGTGCTGAATCCATGTTTCGCTCTTTTTGCTTTTGGAAGTGCCCAAGACTAAATAAATAATTAACGCAATGAGCACAACTACGAAAAAAAACACTATCAAGACTATACCCCCTGGTTTTACTTGTAACTTATTTTGGAGGGGTGTTGAACTTACTGACGTGCCAGTCATTTTCAAGGAGGCAATGTCATTCCGCAATTTGTTTACTTCGTCTTGAAGTTTTTGCATGTCAGAATTACGAGACTTTAATTCCTTATCTGCTTGTTGAAGTCGCTTTTTCAATAAAGAAATTTCCTTTTCTTTATCACTAATAGTACGCTTGTAGTTCTCTGTGTTATCATCGACAGAAGCATAGCGCTGCTTAAGATTTGACATTTTACGGTCATTCTCGATTTTTGCTTGCTCTACTTGCTGACGTGCTTGATCTCTACATTGTTTTATATCCTCTTGCGACTGTCGTGTAATAGAAGCCAGCCTTTCTTGGTGTTCTTGTACGACAGAGTTTATCTTCTCTTGGAAAGACTTTTGCTGCAGTTGCAATTCCTGCTGGGCTTTTTGCTTAGTTGTTTCTATCTCGGCTTTATACGACGCTACAGTTTTTGCCGCGGAAGTGGAAAGGAAATATGGGGACACCATAAACCTTCCGTATTTCTTTCCACAATCCAATGCAACACCTTTGGTACATTCATGTAAATTAATGTTTACCGACGCACCTTGATTGACGGATGAAAAACCCGATAGGCTTATGATGTCTTCGTTTATAGAAAACTCACCTATGTAGTTGATAATGTGAGTTTCGATATCTTTAAGCTTTGAATCGATATTTTGGAAATCGCTCAAAAAATATTTTGTCGTATTTCCATTATCCTGTACACATAGACCTACGCACATCTTTTCATAGGCGGCTCTTAGGATATTGTACAAATTTTGTACATCACTGTAGAATGCATTTAGTCTAAGTGTTAGTGCAAAATATGAGCCTGAACGTCCCTGAGAATCACAGACGTTTAGTCCTTTTACAAATGAATAGTACGTATAGGTCTGTCCTCCAAAAGTCATGACATCAACCTTCATGACTTCTGGAGTGTCCCACTTCGGACCATAAAAAGAAGAAATGTACCGTTGGTCATCTCCCTTCGGGCCCCATATCTTTTGTCCCATGGGTACACCATGAACGAACAAATTAATATTTAATCCCATAAGATGGCTTATCCGTTAATAAGTTTGAGCATTGCCTTCCATAAATTTCTGGCATATATTTCATGTCCCTCTGTATAGGTAAATCCTCCAGACATGGTTTCTGAATAGCTGCCTGTCATGAACGGAATGAATTCACAGTTATACTTTGTGAAGAACTTGGTTATAGGATTTTGGTTCTCGAAGGGAACAAAAATGCTAGGATACAAATTCTGAATATTTCTAATGGCTTCGCCCGTATTCACATTACCAACTCCATAAACAAACGGAGTGAGGTCGATCTTGTTAAAGACAAATATTGCCTTGTCTCTTGGTGTCATCATTGACTTCAAATTACGAATTCGTGTGACGTAGTTGGCACGAGGAACACTGTCGCTCCAATCAGGTTCTACCATTATTGCCCACACTTTACGGTTAGCGCTATTCAGAATCTTGTGGACGTAGGCTGGGTAGGGACGGTTCGGTTCGTCAGGCTTAAAATAGTATTCGCCTGGAGCTTCAAGTATTTGACAAACAGGTTTGCCATTGTATAGAACCTTCACAAGCATAAAACTAATGTTGGAAGTACTTGTAGCTGCATTGTTGGAATTGATCATTTGATCAAATTCTTCACACAGATGTTTGTAATTTTCATCATAGGTAGGACGGAATGTCTTCTCCGGAACAACCGTGTAACCTTGAGTTATCAAGAAACGAGTCATTCTGACTAAAGTCATTGTCTTTCCGCAAGAAGGAGGCCCATAGAGTACTACGATTGGTGTATTTGGATCTGACACCGTGACAGAGATACTGTTAGGGTCGTTGAGTTCTTCGTTTGATAATCCAGCGATTGATGAAGATCTTCCTGTTGCCGAAGTTGTCGGTCCAGTTACAACAATAGGAGATTCTTCAATATTTTCAGACACTGAAGATCCTATCTCATTCATATTAGGCTCAACATTGTTTGACGTTGAGCCGTTATTTACTGATATTGGCATAATCGTTTATTACTTTATTTAAGTTGTAGTTTATATATTTCTTTTCTTGAAAGCGATGTCGAAGAATATAAATGCAGCTACATCAACTAAAATGGAAATTAATATCCAAAAGACGAAAGCTAAACCACCTTGTTTTCCTTGGATGAAATCTACCCAAACATCATATACACTGAGTAGTCTTGAAACTTTTGTCTGAGGATTAGCACATGTGTATGCTTCTTTATCTCCTTCATTTTTGAAATCAACAAATTGCTGATAGGTCTTTATGGTAGAATAACCTTGGTTCAAGTTGTTGCAGACAGTTTTAATGTCATCAGCATCTGTCAAAGACAATTGTCCTGCATCTATGTACTTCTTTGCAAGTTCAAGATTTTTCCAATCTTTTGTTGCAGATTTTCTATAGTTATCGTTTGACGGTGTCATTGCTTTTATAATGTTCATCTTCTTGTTATCAAGCTGCATGAGAATGGATTGTCTGTAAGCGTCATAAAGCGTTTTACGCTCATTGACAGAATTGCCTGTTCCAGACAATTTGTTTATTTTTGCTACTCCAAGAATTTGTGCAATTTCACCCAAAACACGTTCTGTTTCAGGACCATTACCAGGATTAAGAGGATTTTTAATCTCTGCTTCTAAAGATTGTAATTTGGAATTAATCTGATTTTCTATTTCAGCACACTTTGCCTGAATCTTGGCGTCAGTCACTGTGTTGTCCTTAATTTGTGAGAGATAACCTTGTGTTGCAGCAATATCATTTGTCACTTTTTCGTCTATCAAGTTTCGGAAAAAGAAAGTATGAGTGTTAGTCGGCATACTGCAAAGCAACCAAAAAACAAGGACAATGACAGCACCCCCAATAAGGGTTGCACCTCGCTTCTCCATGTAAATGTTCTGGTTTAAACTGTCAGTAATCATCTTTGTTCCCCAAGAGGCAATAAAGAAAAATCCGATAGTGATAGCCCAACAAAAAATACTAGGCCAACTTGGCAAGAGCAGATGTAATGACTCTGCAGTCGCCCAACAACTCACGGCAGCAAATGCAAGGAAGCCGACGAGTGTGAAAATCTTAACAAACTTGTTGTCGTTCATAATTCGTTGTTGCCTATAGTACCCAGATTCGGCATTAAATAGTTAAAAGAATTACGAACATAAGAAAGCGTGGGAACTTACCTGTTGTCTGTCCCACAGCCCGAGGCTCTCGCATTGCCTATTATAGTGGGTCAGCGGATTTTCCCGGTGGGCAGCTGGACGATTCAAGCGTAAAGTTTAG
>CAVCAW010000151.1:0-3532 GCA_963600315.1 Bacteroidaceae bacterium
ACACTATACTGGTGAGTCCTAACAAATACATTAAAAAGAAAAACAAGATGTTTTCTTTTTTTAGAGGCTTTAAAAGAAACTCTCCGACCTTATTAATATTCATGTTACACATTTTATATGTTATATGCAAATTTATACAAAAGTTCCTTTTCTTTGCCTATCCTGCAACATTGTTTTGTAGTTGACGTGCGCTTGCAACCTACTGAAACCTGCATAACTTCTATTCGAGAAGGAAGTGTGGTTGATGCTTTTACCTTTAACCATATACAAGAAGAAAACACATTTCCTCGCCATTTCCTTCTGTGCGAATGTTAGAACGCACAGATTTCGCCCTTTTGCCGTTTTAGTTACTCACTGACAATCACCAACTAAAAGAGTATCTATGGCAACACTGAAATTGTGGTTCCGCCCGTCGACGGTGGCAGGGGCGGAGGGAACTTTGTATTACCAAGTGACACACAAACGCTGCGTAAGGCGCATAAGCACAGGCTACCACATCTTTCCGCATGAGTGGAATACCAAGACTCGGTGCATCGAGGTAGCGTGCGCCGGTGAGCGGAGAGTGTATCTGCAGCAGGCGGCATGGGCGCTGCGACAGCGGAGATTAATCTTGGCTAGACTGGAGCGTGCAGACGAGGATTTCTCACTCATCAGCGAAGGCATGGGACACAGTTCCATCAAGACGACACAAACCTATCTGGCTACAATCGATATGTCTAGAGTGAATGAAGCCAAGCGCAACATTATTCGGAGTATAAGCAAGGGGAAGCGAAGAGAACGGTGAGTTTGCGCTGTGCTGAAGGGTGGCAAACGTGCATATCTTCTGTGTGTAATATAGTGAAAATTTGTCTTGCGACTGATTGTCAACACGTTCCAGCGACAGAGATGTTGCAATTGTTAAACTAATTCGAAAATATTTGTCAAAGACAAATTTTTTTTACTGCTTTGCGTCAATAATTTAAAAGAAAGAATTATTTTTGCTAACGAAATACTATATTACACACAGAAGATGGTGAACTATGTTGTTGCTTTAACGGCACAGCCGTCCTATGTGGCGGTTGCCGGCAGTGACATAAAGTAGAAGAGAAATTATGAAGCTGGATTGCACGGTTTCTCCATCTACAGCTAACGAGGCAATGAGTCTTCAGTCTGCTGAGGACCAGTGTTTTCAAAAGGGCAAACAAGTTTCTGGACCAGACGAAGCAACTGGCTCAGAGGTAGAAAAATGCGCCTGTGTGACACCCTCTTTTTCATGGTGCTACCTCTTCGTTCACCACAAGAAAGTGTCGGCATTTGAGGAGCAACTCCAGAAGGACGGTCTCACCTTTTTCATTCACAAAACGATGAGATACGTGCCGCGCCACCGCCAAAAGGGCGGAGTGCGCGAAGTGGAGAGACCCACTGTGAGCGGTTTGATATTCATACAGGGCGATGCCAAGGCAACCCAAGACTATCTCAATGTCAATTTCCCTGCTCACAGGCTCTGCCGCAACTGCAGTACGGGCAAGGTGGCAACCATTCCGTGCAGCCAGATGGAACCCTTCATGCGCATTGCCGAGACCGACCCCGACCGTCTGCGCTTCTTGCTACACCCCTTTATCTATTACTCCAAGAACCGCACTTTGCTCCGCATTGTCTCAGGCAGTTACGCCGGACTCGAGGGCTACGTCATACGCATAGCCCGCGACCGTAAACTCGTCTTGGACGTGGGTGGCATGGCGGTAGCCATAGCTGGAGTTCATGCTGAGCGTTTCGAGGAAGTGCCCGATAGTGGCAACAACGACAGCGAACCCTTCTACCAGCGCAACCTACAGGAGCGTGAAGCCTTCATAGACCGCTATTTCCACCCTGTCAAGACCGCGCAGGAAGTGTTAGCGCAAGCCGAAAATATCGACATGCTACGTCTCCGGATTGCTAAGGACCTCCGTCTTAAACGTCTGGACCCAAGAGACGCTTTCGACACCCTCGCCTTCGTCATTGAGGAAATTGCCTACTACTACGTCCCCAATATGGAGAACCAGAGGGACGAACTCCGTCCCATCTTCGAAGCTGGCACCCACGTGATGTCGCAGATAGATGCCATATTGACCACTGTCAATCACGACACCGACCTCTCCCAGCGCCTCGAGACCCACCACGAAGAACTCTTGACAAAATACGGGTATTTGTTTCCTGATGGGGAGCCTCTCCCAACCCTCCCCTAAAGGGACGGGCCAAGAATGGTCACAACCAACACTTTATTTAGACGCAGAAATTCGTATTATCTGTGAAATCTGTGGTCGAAACAAGTAAAGCAGAACACAGATAACACAGATTTAACTGATAAGAATTAGACACCACTGTGCTTCTACGAAGCGTTATTAGTGTTATTCTAGTTCTTGTGGTTGGATATCCTGCATGAGTTGAACGTGCATTTTAGGGATATAGAGTAATATATTTGATGAAAGAACTCTGAGTGTAAAGGGTATGGCTTATTCACTAATGTAAAAGTGTTGTAGCTGAGATATGAACATTCATACAAATGGCCAATTTAGATAAAAGACGAGTGGTATCGGCAACGAAGTGGTCAGCTGCTGCCGAGATAGCTGCGAAACTAGTGTCTCCTGTTTCTATGATACTTTTGGCTCGCCTATTGACGCCAGAAGCGTTTGGCGTATTGGTAACAGCAACGATGGTCATCAGTTTTGCAGAGATTTTTACTGATGCAGGATTTCAGAAGTATCTCATTCAGCATCAGTTCAAGGACGAGAAGGAACTCTTTCAGTCTACAGCAGTTGCATTTTGGTCAAATTTAGTTTTGTCTATTGTTATTTGGCTTGGCATTGTTGTTTTTTCTGGTAAGATAGCTCACTTGGTGGGCAATGATGGATATGGCTTGGTTGTAGCAGTGTCTTGTGTATGCATCCCGCTTAGTGCTTTCTCAAGTATACAGATGGCGTTGTTCAAACGTGAGATGGATTTCAGGACTCTATTTCTTGCCAGGATTGTGGGTATTTTGATTCCATTGTTAGTTACTGTTCCTCTAGCTTTTATAACACGTAGTTATTGGTCGCTTATCATTGGTATGATAGCGCTCAATCTAAGCAATGCGGTGTTGCTAACATATAAATCGAGATGGAAGCCACGATTGTTTTATAGAGTGAAATTGTTCAAACAGATGTTCTCGTTCACTATATGGTCCATGTTTGAGGCTATCTCAATATGGGCAACGGGATATACAGATGTGTTTATTGTTGGCACTATGCTCAATGTGTATTATATGGGAATATACAGAACATCCATCTCTCTTGTTGGCTCTATTATGGGCATTATAACAGCAGCTACCACTCCTGTTCTTTTTTCTGCCTTGTCGCGTCTTCAGAATGAACCTTCTGAATTTCGCCAGATGTTTTTCAGATTTCAAAAAATAGTAGGATTTCTTGTCATTCCTATGGGAGTCGGCATCTTTCTGTTCCGTGATTTTATCACGTCTATTATGTTGGGCAAACAATGGGGCGAAGCAGCCTATTTCATTGGCTGGTGGGGCTTAACT
>CAVCAW010000152.1:0-3452 GCA_963600315.1 Bacteroidaceae bacterium
TTATATGTCTTAACCATAATGACGAAGTTGATAATTTGCAACGTGGAGGTTCTGACTATACAGCATCGCTTGTTGGTGCTGCGATAAAAGCCGAAATCGTTGAAATTTGGACAGACATCGATGGTATGCATAACAACGATCCTCGATTTGTTGAGAATACGTCACCTGTTCACCAACTTCATTTCGAAGAAGCAGCTGAGTTGGCTTATTTTGGTGCAAAAATTCTTCATCCGACATGCGTGCTTCCTGCTAAAGATGCAGGGGTACCAGTGAAGTTGTTGAATACAATGGATCCCGATGCTGAGGGTACGATTATCAATAATGTTTTTCGGGAAAAGGAGATAAAGGCTGTAGCTGCAAAAGACAATATAACAGTTGTTAAGATAGTAAGTTCTCGCATGTTACTACAAGCCGGATTCCTTAGGAAGGTGTTTGAGATTTTTGAAACAAACCACACTTCTATTGATATGGTGACAACCTCTGAGGTTGGAGTCTCGATGTCAATTGATAACATTGAATACCTGTCAGGAATTGTTGCAGAATTGAAAAAATATGGAACTGTAGAGGTCGAGAAAAATATGTGCATTATATGTGTTGTAGGAGATCTTTGCTCTGAAAATATCGGCTATGAGTCAAAAATAGCCAACGCTTTGCGTAATATTCCAATAAGGATGATTTCCTATGGAGGTAGCAATCATAATATTTCATTCTTGATAAGCGAGTCGGATAAAAAAGTTGCTCTGCAGGCACTGAGTGCAGAAATATTTGCCTAAATCAATTGTTTTTAACTTTTAAATTATGCAGGATACGCCATACTATTTGTATGATACAGAATTGTTTCGCAGGACTATACAAGAAGCAAAAAAAGCTGCGTCAACCATCAACAATTCTCATATTCATTTTGCTATAAAGAGCAATAATAATAATACACTAGTCAAGATTGCGGCTCAAGAGGGTCTTGGCGCAGATTGTGTTAGCGGACCAGAGATTGCACACGCTATCGATTGTGGAATACCAGCTAACAAAATTATGTTTGCCGGTGTTGGTAAGACCGATGCGGAAATTACACTTGCTATTAAAAGTGGCATAGAGTGTTTTAATGTGGAGAGTATACCTGAGCTAAATGCAATAAATGGTCTTGCAGGCTCCATGGGCAAAACCGTGAACGTGGCATTTCGCATCAATCCTAATGTTGATGCACACACACACGCAAACATAACTACAGGATTAGAAGAAAACAAATTCGGAATATCCATGCGTGACATGGTTGAAACTGTAAAACTTGCTCAAAGCCTCTCCAATGTTAATTATGTAGGTCTTCATTTTCATATAGGCTCTCAAATTCTAGAATTTGATTGTTTCCGCAATCTGTCAAAACGCATAAATCAGTTGCAGGAGGAGTTGGAGTCTGCCGGTATTACAGATACTAAGAGCATTAATGTAGGTGGCGGTCTTGGAGTTGACTATGAAAATCCGGATGAGAATCCTATTCCTGATTTTAAGGGCTATTTTGAAGCATACAAACAATGTTTGCAATTGCGTCCGAACCAGTCTCTCCATTTTGAGTTGGGTCGTTCTCTCTGCGCCCAATGTGGAGAATTGATTTGTTCGTGTGTTTACGTAAAGGAAACTTCTTACAAAAAGTTCGCTATTCTTGATGCAGGCATGTCGGACTTGATACGTCCTGCATTGTATGATGCTCGTCACAAGATTGTCAATCTTACTGGCGACAAAGAAAATAGACCAGTATGTCGGTATGATGTAGTCGGTCCAATATGTGAAAGCAGTGATGTATTTGGCAAAGATATTACACTGTCAAAGGTGAGTCGTGGTGACGTCTTTTCCTTGAAATCGGCTGGTGCATATGGCTTTGTTATGGCATCAAACTATAATTTGCGAAAATTGCCAGCAGAAAAATTAAAATAACACCGAGAGTGTCTCTATTTTTCGAGAAAATGAACTACCTTTGCACCGCATTTGCAATAAAGGCACACTGGTGAAAGGCCGAAGTAGCTCAGCTGGTAGAGCGACGCATTCGTAATGCGTAGGTCACGGGTTCGAGTCCCGTCTTCGGCTCACTGTGGGCTGATGAATACAAAAATAATATTTTGCGAAATGGAAAAAGTCGTTTCAGGAATCAGACCAACTGGTCATCTTCACCTCGGCAACTATTTTGGTGCTGTGAAGTCATTTGTGAAGATGCAGGATGAATATGACTGTATGTTCTTTATTGCAGATTGGCATTCTCTTACGACTCAGCCTAAACCGGAAGATGTTCGTCAAAGTGTCAAAACTATCTTAGCTGAATATTTGGCTTGCGGCATTGATCCTGAAAAAGCTGTAATATACATACAGAGTGATGTGCGTGAAACTTTGGAGTTATATCTGTATCTCAATATGAATGCATATCTCGGTGAATTGGGTAGAGTGACTACATTCAAGGAGAAAGCACGCAAGCAGCCTAATAATGTCAATGCGGGATTGTTCACATATCCCACTTTGATGGCAGCAGATATATTGCAGCACAAAGCGGTTAAAGTGCCTGTTGGCAAAGATCAGCAGCAAAATATGGAAATGGCACGAAAATGTGCACGCCGTTTTAATAATATTTATGGAGTGAATTTCTTTCCTGAACCTCAGGATTTCACTTATTCGGAACAAGCTGTTAAAATTCCTGGTCTAGACGGGTCTGGTAAAATGGGCAAGTCCGATGGAAATTGCATTTATCTGTGTGATGATGATAAAGTGATAACGTCAAAAGTCAAGAAAGCGCTCACAACAACTGGTGCAACCGAACCGAATTCTCCTAAGCCAGAATGTATTGAGAATCTTTTTACATTTCTGAAAATATGTTGCAATCAAGACGTATATGATTTTTATGACGAGCAGTGGAGCAATTGCTGCATTAGATTTGGAGATTTAAAAAAACAGTTGGCACAAGATTTATGCAAAATAATTTCTCCGATTCGTGAGCGAATACTTGATTTTCAGTCCAATACGGATTTGTTGGAGACTATTGCTAAACGCGGAGCAGAAAGAGCGCGAGAGTCTGCTGCTAAAACTATTAGGGAAGTACGTGAGATAGTTGGCTTTACACCAACGGCTAGATAGCCTATAAAAGCGCCTGTGGCGAAATTGGTAGACGCGATAGACTTAGGATCTATTGTCTTATGATGTGCAGGTTCGAGTCCTGTCAGGCGCACACAAGTTAGAGTTAATCACATTTCGTTGTGTTAACACAAACGCTTAGAATGATTTGAAAAACAGATAGTTGCTTATTTTTCCAAAATACGAATAACTATCTTTTTTTCTTTTCATTAAGAATGGCAAATATTTGCACCCATATAGAGACGTGTTACGCTTCGGTCGGCTCGTACACACTTCTAGGGGATGCGTAGGGTCAGTAGAAATTTAGTGGGGATAAGCGAATAGGTTTGCAATTCTGAAGAGGA
>CAVCAW010000153.1:0-3333 GCA_963600315.1 Bacteroidaceae bacterium
AAAATCTCAAACGCAGATTTCCAAACGAGCCCGAGTATCATCAGGCTGTAGAAGAGGTTCTTTCTACTATCGAGGAAGAATATAACAAGCACCCCGAGTTTGATAAGGCAAACCTTATTGAAAGGCTTTGTATTCCAGATCGTATCTATACATTCCGCGTGAGCTGGATGGACGACAAGGGTAATATTCAGACAAACACAGGTTACAGAGTACAACACAACAATGCTATTGGCCCCTACAAAGGCGGAGTGCGTTTTCATAAATCTGTAAATTTGGGTATTTTGAAATTTTTGGCTTTCGAACAGACTTTCAAGAACTCTCTTACCACACTTCCTATGGGTGGTGCAAAAGGTGGAAGTGACTTTTCACCCCGCGGCAAGAGCAATGCAGAGGTTATGCGCTTCTGCCAAGCATTTATGCTTGAATTGACCCGTAACATCGGTCCCGACGTTGATGTTCCAGCAGGCGACATTGGTGTAGGAGGTCGCGAGGTTGGTTACATGTTTGGTATGTACAAGAAACTTACACATGAATTTAGCGGTGTGTTTACAGGCAAAGGTCGCGAATTTGGCGGCTCTCTCATTCGCCCCGAAGCTACAGGCTATGGTAATGTGTATTTTTTGATGGAAATGCTCAAAACAAGATCAATGGATTTAAAGGGAAAGACTGTTCTTATAAGTGGTGCTGGAAATGTTGCGCAATACACAGCAGAGAAAGTTTTACAACTCGGTGGCAAGGTACTTACAATGAGTGACTCTGACGGTTATATCTATGATGCAGATGGCATTAATCGCGAGAAGCTTGACTACATTATGGAGCTCAAGAACATTTACCGCGGTCGCATTAAAGAATATGTTGACAAGTATCCTTCTGCTAAGTACGTTGCAGGTGCAAAACCATGGTCAGAAAAGGCCGACATTGCTCTGCCTTCTGCTACTCAAAACGAAATAAACGAAGAAGCAGCAAAGACATTGGTTGCCAATGGCGTTATAGCAGTAAGTGAAGGTGCTAACATGCCTTCAACACCTGGCGCAATCCGCGTATTCCAAAACGCAAAGATTCTCTATGCTCCAGGAAAGGCTGCAAACGCTGGTGGCGTATCAGTATCGGGTCTTGAGATGAGCCAGAATTCAGAACGTCTGTCTTGGACTTCAGAGGAGGTTGATCAGAGACTTCATGGTATAATGGAAAACATCCATGAGAACTGCGTTAAATATGGCACAGAGGCTGATGGATACATCAACTATGTTAAGGGTGCCAATGTTGCAGGCTTCATGAAAGTTGCAAAGGCAATGATGGCACAAGGCATCGTTTAACACTTACAAAATCTGCACAACAGTATAATTTTAATTTAGACAATTATACCGTTAAGGCGATAATCCTAATCAAGTAGGAGGTAAATGCTAATCACAAAAGGCATTTGCCTCCTACTTTCGCATTCACAATCATCTCACGCCCATGATTAGCTTATTTCGGATGTTTGCAGCTTTTCAAACAAGAAAACCCGAAGCACTATTAAAAGTGCTTCGGGAAGGTATTTTATGTTCTTTTGAGTTTTACCGAATTATTTCATAAGTTTCCAAACAGCAACAATCTGCAAAAAGAATTGCAACCGTCATGTCATACTTACTTCAAACTTGGCTGACTAAATTGCATTCGGTGTTTGTTCATAGCGAAGAGTTTCCGTCGTCTTGTCGCATACTTCAGAAGGACCAAAATACTGGATTGGACCAGGATATACATAGCAAGTATTCTTCTTCCATGTGTCACGTTGAGCTACGAAAGCCTTGAACGGAGCTCCGTCAAGATCAACAAGCGCCTTACGTATAACAGGTTTCATTTGTCCGTTTCTCTTCTCCATATTGAGCATCATGGTTATTGGCACTCCGCCAGCCACCCATTCAGAGGCTGGTTTTGTTGTGTTCTTTACTATAGCCATGTATCCGGTCTTGCCGTTTGCTATCAACTGTGACGCACTTACACCAAGTGAATAGCAGTAGTCTGCGTCAAAATTGGAAGGTGCAGCACAGCGACCTTCATATCCGAAGAAATGGTGTAAGGCAGAGAACTTACCATTGTATTTTCCTTCGCTCTTCCATTGCTGTAATTTAGATGCAACCATTGATGACAGCAATTTTTCTGTTTCAATAAGCGAAACTTGCACGTTTCCGTGAGGGTCGCGCTCTCCAGTCAGTTGTTGAGCGAATGACGCAGGAAGCGATGCCAAAGTAGCTGCGTTGTCTTGTGACAAGTGTCCGTCAAGCAGCCATGCTACATTATCGGAAGGCTTAGCGTCTGTGTATTCCTTTGAAGAAAGTACATCATTAAGCTCTGATATCAAACCTTTTACGGCAGGAATAAATTCGATAAGTCCTTCGGGAATAAGAACTGTTCCAAAATTATTGCCGTCTTTAGCTCTCATTGCAACAGCTTCTGCAATATAGGTTACAATGTCATCAAGAGATGATTTTTTTTCCTGAATTTCTTCAGAAATCAGACAGATGTTTGGCTGCACTTCCAGAGCACATTCCAATGCTATGTGGCTAGCCGAACGCCCCATAAGCTTAATGAAATGCCAATATTTTTTTGCAGAATTTGCATCACGTTGAATATTTCCGATAACTTCAGAATATGTCTTGCAAGCTGTATCAAAACCGAATGATGTTTCAATCTGATCATTCTTGAGGTCACCATCAATCGTTTTGGGACATCCTATTACTTGTACACCATAATTTTTAGCTGCATAATATTCCGCCAAAACGCATGCGTTTGTATTGGAATCGTCACCACCAATAATTACCAGAGCTTTAATACCTAACTCCTTAATGATTTTAATACCACTTTCAAACTGCTCTTCTTGTTCGAGTTTTGTGCGGCCAGAGCCAATCATATCAAAGCCACCAGTATTTCTGTATTCATCGATAATGTCAGCAGTAAGTTCAAGATAATTATGATCCACTAAACCACCAGGTCCCAAAAGAAATCCATAAAGTTTATTAGCTGGATTTAAGCGCTTGATTCCATCAAATAATCCGCTGATAACATTGTGTCCGCCAGGAGCTTGTCCACCAGAAAGTATAACAGCGACGTTCATCGGTTCAAATTTTTTTGCTTTGCCCGGAACAAACTCTACTAATGGTAATCCATATGTGTTGGGAAAGAGCTTCTTGACCTCTTCTTGATCTGCCACACTCTGTGTAGGAGCACCTTCTTTAACTTCTACATCTCCACGAAGTCCAAGAGGTAGTTTTGGACTGTAAGCAGCCCTGGCAATTTGTAATGCACTTTTTTTTGTCATTTTTTTAAATTTTAAAATATGTAGTAATGTTATTC
>CAVCAW010000154.1:0-3240 GCA_963600315.1 Bacteroidaceae bacterium
GATTATGTTGTGATAGATACGGCTCCGGCAGATAATAAGCTGCTGAAAAATTGCCTTATTGCAGCAGATCGAGTGATTATCCCGGTAACTGCTGACAGGTATGCAATACAAGGATTGTCAGAGTTAAACAAGACGATTTTGAACGTCAAAAAGCGCAACAATCCAACTTTGATGATTGCAGGATTGCTGCTTGTAAAATACAAGAGACGTCAGCTGCTTGCACAGGAAGTCAAAATGTCGTTAGGTGAGATTGCAAAGCTACTGAATACAAAGGTCTTTGATACCGCTATCCGCGAATGCGTATCAGTTCAAAAGGCACAGGCAAGTAGGCAAACGTTAATGCAATACGCGCCAGACTGCACAGCGGCAGTAGATTATGTCGGTTTCGCCAAAGAGCTATTAGCAGAGGTCTGAAAATGAGGAAAAAAGATAATGCTTTTGGAGTTGCGAAAGGGATTGATTTTAACTTTAAAGCCGGGGAACCAGAAATCAAAGTTAAAATTGAAGAGGATAAAGTTAAAAATGCAAAAACCTTGATAGATGCAGAAATAGACCCTAACAGGGTGTACAGTCCATATTACATGCCCAGACCAAAAAAAGGTGTACATGGAGGAACTATAGGGCGTGCCAGTGTTCCGGCAGATAAGCGAAAAATCCAGTTTACAATGACGTGTTCGCCAGCGCAAAAGGAGTTGTTCATGGAGATTGCCAAAAAGGAAAAGCGTAAACTATCAGAGTTCATCTGCTACGCGGTCGAATGCTATATAGAGCATAGTAATTTAAAATAAATTATAATAGATTAAAATAAGTTATTATAGTCACAGACAAACGAATCTGGTAATAGATGTAGCAAGAGAATCACTAATTATGGCGGTTTAGTATTATGTTTCCAGAATACATTTTGGCAAAGATATTTACAAGAGAAGATGTATCGCAAATACCTATGCAGTACCAGTCAGATAGATGTGGCAAATGCCAACCTAGTAATTACAAGAACCGCATAATGGAGGTGTGTTTACATGCATAAGTGGGCGAACGAAATTTTGAAAATGGTGAAAAACAATGTAGAATCTATCGGAATTGACAATTTTGATGGTAAAAATCTTGATGATCTGAAAGCTTGGACTGAAATTGCAAAAAATATTGCCTGTTTCGACAAAGATTTTAAAATTGTTGAGACTATGGAAAAATCAGAGAGTACAGAAGAAAGTATGGAGATGATAAGCCGTTACGAGAATTATCCGTTTAAAAGCAAAAGACGAGGATATCAGGAACCACCGTATTGGCACATGACACCAGACATGTACTATGATTGGCTGGATATACCAGAAGAGGAGCGAATGCGTGATCTTGATAGACTTCGTCAGGGGCGTATGTACTATTCAGAGCCACGTAAAGGGGCAAATAAGCCATTCGATACAAAAAAACATAGAAGATAACACACAAAAGCACGAAAGCCGCTATGACCGCGCCAGAAGGTCATACACGGAAACAAAAGAACTTCACAAGGGAAACACAAAGGAAGATACGGACGCAAACATGCATGGACTGGAATCGTTTTTGACAATTATAGATGAAGATTTAAAAGATATAATGCCTGGACTGTCTGCAAGCGAAAAGGCAATGCTTAAAACCAAAATAACTAGTTGGGGACAACGCATTTAACTCTGAATTGCTTTTTTGCTATATTTGTGCTATAATTAAAACATCATAATGATTTTTGAAATCAATAATCATATTTGGCAGCTGCGTTTTGTACCGTTTGGTGATTCGCAGCTGCGGCGAAGTGATGGTACGTACACACTAGGAGTCACCGATAGCAATTTAAGGACTGTGTTTGTCTGCCGGAATCTGTCAACACGAATGATACTATGCCATGAATTAACACACGTACATGCGATGGAATACCAATACTCAATGCCTATTGAGGTTGAGGAAATTGTCGCTGATTTTGTAAGTCTGCACGGCAGGAGCATAGTCAATGCGGCTAATATCCTTTTGAAACCATAGCAATTAGAAGAATTGTACTATCGCAAAAAAACAACGCAAGCGTACTTGTGCAGTATGTCAGAAGGGACGAGGGAAATGTATACCAAAATTCACACTCAAAAGGACGTTTTGAAGGAACGATACCTATACCAGTCAGACTTGACCGATGCAGGAATGCCGAAACTGCTACCGATTCATGCAAGCCTTGACGGAATTAAGGCAGTTCCTTTCTGCGATGCGAAGTCAGAACGCAATCCAAAAAAATCGGTATGCCACTTTTTTATTGACGATGCACGTTTTGAATCTGTGTGGAACCAATCGCAAAAGTATTTGCCAATTTTGGAGAACTTCAAGTATGTCTGCGCACCGGATTTTTCGTTCTATGACGAAATGCCAAAGATTGTACAGTTGTATCAAGTATACCGGAGCCGCGCACTTGCATGGTGGTTGTTCATGAACGGTTGCAGCGTCATTCCTACAGTAGGTTGGGGCAATCCTAGGACGTATGATTTCTGTTTTGACGGCTTGCCAAAAGACAGCACACTAGCCGTAAGCACAAACGGTTGCTTTACCACAGATGGAATAGAATGTTACCGCGCAGGATTCAAAGAGATGTGCGCTAGACTTGAACCGTCCGAGGTGCTTGTGATCGGACGCCCTATTGAAGTTAATGCAAACGTCAAAATCATCTACAAAGATTCTTTCGGGCAACAACTTACCAAAAAATTGAGAGGCTGAGGACATGGGAAGTCGAAGTGGAAAAAAGAAGGACTTAACAGTTACTACCTTCGTAAATGGGTTGAAGCGAACACGCGTTGAAGAAAAAGTGGGGAATATCACCATTAGCAGGATCGAGTACAAGCAGCAAAAACAGAAGAAAACGAAACAGCGTTATGAAAAATAGTATAATAGTTTAAAATAAATTATTATAATCTATAATAGTTTGTTTTACAACTTGACTATATTGATTGAATGTGCTACAATAAGCATGGAATCTTTATCTATCCTTTCTGTTTTGTGTTCATGAAAAGGCACACCGCGTTCAATGGTGTGCCTTTTGTGCTTGTCAGTGAGTGGAACACTTCTGGAACAACATCTTTTATTTCCATTACGTTTTGTTTCCTGCTACGGCCGTGTTTTCCTTTTTCTGCCGCCAATTATATTTGGCGTTCTCAGAGTAGTGTTGCCCGTACTCTGGCCGCTTTCTTGGAAGATACGCTCCAACAATGGATTTACTTAGCTGTACTGCCT
>CAVCAW010000155.1:0-3235 GCA_963600315.1 Bacteroidaceae bacterium
GGTGAAGGTCTTCATGAGGGGTGGGCGTTGGGGTGGTGACTATAGGTCTTTGTAGAATGGTATGTCGCGGAGGAATTCTACGGTCATGGCTGTGTAGTCAAGATGGCAGCAGTAGTGGGAGAGCCCGTTGGTTATAATAATGTAGGGAACTCGCAGTACTTGGTTGTAGCTGTTGGCCTGCATGAAAGTATTCTTGCTGATGGGTACTCGTGGAGCCTTATACTCCACAATGACGAGTGGGTCGAGCGAGGAGCGAAATACCACCGAGTCGCAGCGGCGCGACATGCCGTTGAGGGTGATGCTGGTTTCGTTGGCAATGAGGGCGGCGGGGTAGTCCTTGTGGTTTACCAAGAACGCAACGAAATGCTGGCGCACCCACTCTTCGGGAGTGAGGCGCACAAACTTTTTGCGCAGAGGGTCGAAGATGAATGGTTTTCCCTCTTCGTGCTTGATTTTTGCGTTTATGGGTGGCAGGTTTAACGGAAACATTTATTATTTTTGCAAGATAATACGGACTCTGGCGCAGCGTATATAATATAATGTATAGAGCACGCCGGTGTCGTAGGGCCGACTTTGCACTGACAAAGGTAGCGCAAACAGAAGACAATCCGAAGGAAACCGGGTGGTTTTTGTGTGATGGACGTTATGCAGTGGCGAGGTCGGCACAACAGAAAAAGCAGCGGAAAACAATGAAAACCAAACAGGAGATAACCTGCAACTGGCTGCAGCGGTACACCAAAAAACCGTTGGACAAGTTTGGCAAATACATACTGCTGACGAACTTCAATAATTATGTTGACTTGTTTTGTGAGCAGATGGGGATTGAAGTGCCCGACTACAGCGCCAACATGAGGATGGCTACCGCCGGAGATTACACTATAGTGAATTTCGGCATGGGCAGTCCCAACGCAGCGCTGGTGACCGACTTGCTGTCGGCGGTGAGTCCCGAAGCGTGTCTGTTTCTGGGCAAATGCGGCGGGGTAGACGCTCACACTCAGCTCGGTGATTTCCTGTTGCCCGTAGCTGCCGTAAGGGGCGAGGGTACAAGCAACGACTATCTTCCGGCAGAGGTGCCGGCATTGCCCCACTTCATCTTGCAGCGTGTGGTTTCGAGCGCACTCAAGGATTTTCAGTTGCCCTATTGGGCGGGTGTGGTGTATACCACCAACCGCCGGGTATGGGAACACGATGACAAATTCAAAGACTACCTTCGCCAGATAAGGGTGCAGGGGGTCGAGATGGAATGTGCTACGCTGTTTTCGTGCGCTAATTTCAACCGCATGGTGATGGGCGCACTGCTGCTGGTGAGCGACAGCCCCATGTTGCCCGACGGGGTCAAGACCACGGAGAGCGACAACAGGGTGACTGCCAAATATGCCCACATGCATGTCAAAGTGGGCATCGAGGCGCTGAGAATGGTCGCTGCCGGAGCTGCCATGCAAGATGGCATGAAATATATACCCTAGACGCAGCCGAAAACTGAAATGCGGAAACTGCAGACAGAAAGTAGAAGCATAGCTGCACAAAGGAAAACAAGAAATAGAAAAAGTTGGCGAAAATCCAACTCTGGGTAGCATGGTGCAGTGAAGAATTATGGTTTGCTGTGGCTTCATGGAGCGGATTGTCGCACGGCAGAATATGCAGCAAGAATAATATTAGACAAGACAAATGCCAAAAGAAATCACATTTGATGCTATTATACGGGATGTAAAGGCAAAGGAGTTCAAACCTGTCTATGTGTTGATGGGAGAGGAGGCTTACTACATCGAGCAAATTCAAAAGGCAATTCTCGAGAATGCGCTTGCGCCCGAAGACCGCGACTTCTGTCTCAACGTTTTCTATGGTGGCGAGACTACTGCAAACGAAGTGATCAACGCAGCACGCAGTTTCCCCATGGGCGAGCGACTACTCGTGGTGCTCAAAGATGCTGGAAGCCTCAGAGACATAGAGGAGCTGGCCGTGTATCTCGACAATCCGCAGCCCACCACTATCCTGCTGCTAGTGAACAAGGGTGGCACCTTTGACCGCCGCAAGAAATTTATGACCAAGGCGGGAGATAAGGGAGTGGTGTATGCTACACCAAAAATCTACGACAATCATCTGCCGGCAATCATCTCCGCATTTTTCCGCGACAAGGGATTTACTATCGAACCTAAGGCGGTTAGCGTGATTGCCGACTCGATAGGGGTGGACATTGCCAAACTCTATTCGGAGATGAACAAACTCGTCGACGCCGTCGGAGCAGACTGCCGCAATATCACCCCCGCCATCGTTGAGCAGTATATCGGCATCAGCAAGGACTTCAACGAGTTCGAATTTACCAATGCTCTGATACTCCGAAATTCTTTTAAGGCTTTTCAGATAGCGAAATATTTTGACGAGAATCCGAAGCAGTACCCATTGCCTAAAATTCTTCCATTGCTCTTCCGCACGTTCTCGCAGCTCATGGTTGCACACTATGCTCCAGCCAAAGACAAGGTGAGCCTGGCGAAGTATCTGGATAAGCACCCCTTTGTGGTGGAGAAGAGTGTGATGCCTGGTCTCAAGAATTATTCGGCCGCCAAGGTTTTGTCGGTCTTGATGGCCATTAGAGATGCTGATGAGCGGAGTAAGGGAATGGGGGGTGTCAGTGTTGCTGAAGGCGACCTGCTGAGAGACCTCGTTTTCTTCATTCTGCACTAATTTTTCGTCAAAAGAGGAGGGGCGAAAAGCTCCAGTTTGTGCTTTCTGCTCCTCTTTTGTCGATTCTCACCGACATAAAAAAATGCCGTTTTCCCCTTTAATAAAAAGGAAAAACGGCATTTTTTGTTGCCTGAGATTTCGTTGTTTTTGCGGTGGGTTGTGCCCAGTCTTGAAAAGCCCCAAAATCCTTCAAACGACCGCAAAATTTTTGCCGGACAACAAGGTTTACACTTTTTAACGATTAAATAATGAAAGTTTAGTTTTGAAACCATGAACACGACGGTTACAAATTAAAACAATCGACGAGAAACGACTATGAATTATAAAACTAAAACAAACAAGAATTAACGAGCGGCAATTTTAAAACAACTAACGTTGTAGTTTTGAAATGACAAGTGTTAAACCTCTTTTTATATACGATAAAAGACTGTTATTCAGTAAAATGATGATATTTAATGGCTAATATCTTCAATCTTAATGTCGCAAGACTGGCAGTTTCGCTGTAAAATGCCAGTAAAGGACAGATAATAACGTAATGCAACGTATTATACAC
>CAVCAW010000156.1:0-3233 GCA_963600315.1 Bacteroidaceae bacterium
ACGTAATATATGTGGCGAAAACGTTTTGATACCTTGCGGACAGGGAGGGGTAGATTTGAATTGCATAATCCATCTCAACGAGACGGGAGTTTATCTTTGGAACGAAGCAAATAAGGGAGACTTTGACAAGAAGAGTTTAGTAACGTCCCTACTCAAGGAATATGAGGTTAGCGAGGCTGTAGCCGATAAAGACGTGGAGATCTTCATCAACAAACTTGTTGAAAACAAAATGACAATTAACTAAGAATCGCATACTATGTTGATAGCTGTAGACTTTGACGGGACAATAGTTGAACACAAATATCCCAAGATTGGTAAGGAAATACCCTTTGCTACAGACACCCTTAAACAACTTATCAGGGATGGGCATAGGCTTATCTTGTGGACAATACGACACGGTGACAGTCTAGCAGAAGCCGTAGAGTGGTGTAAGGAACGTGGTGTTTTCTTCTATGCAATTAATAGCGACTTCGAAGGTCAAGAAAACAATTCTAACGACAGAAGTCCAAAGGTCAAGTGCGATATGTATATAGACGATCGCAATGTTGGTGGTTTACCCGATTGGGGCACTATATATGACATGATTACCAACAACCTTACGTATGAGACTATTAACAGCGCCTCTACGACAAACGCGCAAAAACAAAATAAAAAGAAAAAAGGATGGTTGTTCTAAAAAGAGAAGGCAATCCAAAAACACAGTTGCTTGATAGCCCACGACGTTTTGCGAACAGTTTCACATTATCGTGGGAGGTGCTCTGCAGTAAAAGTGCAAATCTATTGAAGCTTCAGCTTCTACCTGCTGCTTTTATGGGAATATTAGGTTGTCTATGGCTACGTTTGTATAGCAACGATATATTTTGGAATGACGGATGGTACGGAATTATTACCGATACAATTTTCGGTATGATTTTTCTTTTTTTCTTGTCCGCAATACGCATAGAGCAGCAGAAGGTCTCCAACTATTCTGGAAATTACAAAGTTTTGTCTTCATTGCGTTCTTTTGCAGCATCATTGAAAAATGCCCGACAATCATGCGTACCTTTATTATGCGCAGGTGTCATTGTCAGTGCTACAAGATGCATATTGAAAGTATTTGAACCTACATGCGAAGTGACATTAGCGTGTGTGGGATTAGTCTCTGTAGTTGCTTTCTCAGCATTCGGCACAACCCAATCCTACATTGAAGTAACCTCCGGTCAATTCCCGAAACGCTTTAAGAAAGGGCTTATGCTGAACGGACGCTACTTTGGTAGCTTTTGCATTCTATTTCTACTATCAATATTGATACTTTCGTGTGTTGCGATTGTATTATTCTATGGATCTTTCATTCTACAGTTCCTTGATGATAGCTATTCTAGTGCACTGCTCGCAGAAGAAGAATCCGAAGTTTCGCGCTACGTTGTCTCACTAAAATACCCTTTACTTTTCATTGCTACAGCATTATTAACATCCATGCAACCAGTGTGGTCACTACCACAACAGATACATATAAAATCGGTAATATCCAAAGAAACAAATAGGAGCTGTAGCAGGCATAAGAAGACAACTGACGGAATAACAACTGACCTTAAAACAACACAGCCTCATGATTAAACAAAATTTGTCACCGTGCTACATAGTTGAGGAAAATAAATTGCTTGACAATCTTAGACTGATTGAGGAGATTTCCAGAAGGGCTGAGGTGGAAATTATTCTTGCTCTTAAAGCCTTTGCTAACTGGAAACTCTTTCCGATTATAAATCGCTATGTGAGACACACCACGGCGAGCTCACTGTATGAGGCACGCCTTTCAGCAGATTATTTCGGCGGCATGACATACTCATATTCGCCAGCGTATGAGGTAGGCACATTCAATGACCTACTTGCTTATTCTGAACACGTGACGTTTAATTCACTGTCGCAATATGAAAGGCTCATCCCCTATGTCAGGGCTTTCAACCAAAGCGGGCAGCATCATGTGTCTGCAGGACTTAGAATTAATCCTGAGTATTCGGAGATAGAAACGGAATTGTACAATCCATGTGCTCTAGGAAGCAGATTTGGAGTGAAGTCAAAAAATCTAAAAGAAGGTCTCCCTAAGGACATAGAAGGTCTACATTTCCATTGTTTGTGTGAAAACGACTCGTCTGCCTTGGAGCATGTAATGACTAGTGTAGAGGAGCGGTTCGGTAAATTTCTTGACCAAGTGATGTGGCTGAATATGGGCGGCGGACATTTGGTTACAAGGAAAGGCTACGATGTGGAAAAACTTATTGACTGCATAAACAATATCCATCAGAAACATCCTGGACTGAAAGTAATTATGGAGCCCGGTTCTGCGTTCTTGTGGCAGACGGGATATCTGCAGTCTACTGTTGTTGATGTGGTGGAAAATGACGGGATTAGCACTGCTATACTCAACGTGAGCTTCACATGCCATATGCCCGACTGCCTGGAGATGCCTTATATGCCAGAAGTAAGGGGAGCCGAGAAATTGGAAAACATTACTCCTAACGAAGCGGCAGGATTGCCTGAAGTCTACAGACTGGGTGGCAACAGCTGTTTGAGCGGCGACTATATGGGATTTTGGAAGTTCGCCAAACCTCTCGAAGTTGGCGATACGGTAGTGTTTGAAGACATGATACACTACACTACTGTAAAGACAAACATGTTCAACGGAATAAACCACCCCTCCATTGCCCTAAAACGTACAGACGGCAGTATCGAAATCTTGAAACGCTTTTCGTATGAGGATTACCGTGATCGTATGGATTAGTAGAGGCCGGCTTAATAATTTTTTGATCAAGCAATCTAAACGATTATAAATTGGTCTAAAAGATCCAAAACAGGTCCCGCGAACTTCAGAATTTTCCAAAGCCGCAACTAGAGTAATTTAAAAGTAGTACTTTAAGAATTTTTAGAGCAACTCTCGATTTTTAATCGCTAAAGTTCTACTAAAAAACATGGGCACACTTTATTAAAAGACGATGAAAATGAGGCAAAACAGAACCCGTGAATAATAGATTGTGGCTGATAACGGAAAATGCCCGACAAATCTAATTTCAGATAAAGACAGATTGCTAACCTCATTATATATGTGCCGTCTGCCGTTGACCAGTTGATTGCTCATTTGGAAAAGTTAAGGATTCCAGTTCACGATGCAAGTGAAATGGAAGAGTTTTTAAAGAGTCATGGTGTAGAAAGTATAGAGGAATATATAGAAACCCAAAAGGAAATGGAAACCATTAAGC
>CAVCAW010000157.1:0-3196 GCA_963600315.1 Bacteroidaceae bacterium
CCAGGTCTGTATAGGAGTCTGTGCGGGCAACAGACTGCACCTTCTCCAGCAAAGAACTGGCAACAAACGGTGCGTAGCGCTGGCTGAACTGGTGGTACTCAAAGCCCTGCCTGCACATGCATGCCAGCATAGACTTCAAGTTTCGGATTGTGACGTCCTGGAGGACAAGCCTCATCTCATCGATGTCGCACTCTGACACATAGCCCTCTTCACAAAACTTGGCATTTCTGTAGTCTTTGACCTTTGCGTGGGAGTGTATCATGACAGTGGGCCCTGGTTTTGGCGGCTTCATGTTAAGCATGCCGACGTGTGCCATGTTCTTCTCTATAGTTACATAGTCCCTAGGAGGAGTCCCTCCATGAATTCCGTATTGAGCGCTTGCCTTTTCACTAAGTTCATCAGAAGAAATATATGGATACCACCACGATTGACCACCGCTCTCAAACTGATAGCGACATGTGTAGCCCAAGCGGCATTGTTTTTCGTTTACGCACGAAACAGTTAGAAACAATACTGCGACTACATAGATGACTAGTCCGTTGCAGCTTTTCCAGTAATTTGACATTTCTTGAAGTATATTTTTGGAACAACCTGATTGTAGTCAATTTCAAACTCGCAATCTATCTCAAGTATCTTTCTTTCGGTTTCTGCACCAATTGAGACCTCGTTTCCATCTTGGTCAGGTCTATATTTTTCAACAGTAAAAGTTGTTACGGGCATAACAATTAAGAATTTCAAGGTAGAATAGCTGCCACCTGACAGACTCAACATATTACGATTGACCGGGCAGCATCTTACGTTTCCGATATTTGCGGCAACCCCTATACACGTTACAGAAACATTCGCTATATTAATCCAAAAAGAGCCAATCGAATAAACAGCATCAGTTTTAACATAGGAGACAGACTCATTCCAATTAAACACACAACTCACATTCCAACAACCGGCTATTGATGATTCAACAATGCCGAATCCGTTACCGAAATTATCATGGAATACTCCAGAACCACTGCCAGAACCATCTCCCGATCCACTGCCGGAACCACTCGGCTGGAGTCTAGCCGCCACGCCATTAACTTGAGGGGTTTCCATCTCATTTGCAGGCGCAAAGCCTACATTGACGATCTTCTTCATTTCCTCATACTTTTGAAAAGGTTAGACATTTTTTCTCTTGCAAAGATACTATAAGGAATAATACTGCGCATGTTTTTTAAAGTTGTTTTTGCGCACACAATTCATGTTTTTTTCAAAATCCCCCACCTTGCTGTTTTTACGGCAAGCATTTTGCTGTTTGTCACGTCTATAAAAAACACTGCGGTCTGCCAACATCATAATTCGTCGGCAGACCACAGTGACCTTCTGCTAGTTATCATTGTTGTCATCAAGCCACGTAAAGCGGACTGGGCAGTAGTTGATGTTTTGGCTTGGGTTGAACATGCCCATTATCGCCGGAGTCAAATGTTTACCATAGAGCACCACCTTGAGCTTGAGGTTAGAACTGCCAGCTGTCACCTGATACCAGTCCTTACCCAAGTATGTCACATCGTAGTTACAAGAAGCGAACTCAGTATAACTGCACGGTAGGAATATATCCACACTGTAGTTCTTATGATGCACTCTCGAGTCGGTCATTGTGGCAAAACGCTGTACTAACGAGTTGCGGTACTTCCTCTGGATTTTCCTAATGTCATTGCCTGATTTCAGCACCGAGCTATAGAAGTCCTCCACAAAAGCCTGTTTGATAGTATTGGCTTTGTCCTTGAATCTATCGAAGTCGTCATCGGTGACTATATACCCTGGCTGCACGCTTTTATAAAGCATAGGGCACAGGAACTGCAGATACATGTATTCGTCATCAAAAGGAGTAACGGCAAGCCGTTTATCTCTAACAGACACTCCGTTAACATCGTCAAGAATATCAATATTCATTCGTTTGTTTCTTACTCCAGCAATCATAGGAGTCATATTTTTGCCGATGTATACGACTTTGACAGACACTGTGTCTTGGCCTTCAGGGCTCAGGATATCCAGCCAGCCGTTGTCTCTCTCTTCTACTCTGTAATTTACGACTGACGTGTCAACGCCATCTGTGGGCTTGAAGATTTGCCAACCACCCAAATCTGTGTAATGATTTTTGTTCGGCACACCTGCCACTGCCTGTTTTACACCAGCTGAGAGAACTGGCAGCCATTCCTTGCTAAGCGACTTGTAAACATATACATTTTCGTTCATCGAGGCAAGCATGCGCTTCAGGTTTCTCTTAACAGCTGTCAGCATTATGTTCTTAAAATCCTTGATGTCGCACTCTGACACATAGCCTTCAGGGCAAAACTTAGCATAATTATAGTCTCTAACAAGCCGGTGGCCATGGGTGTTGACAGTCTTGATTTTAGTAAACAGCGGTGACAGCAAGAAAGGATCGGGAGCTCCACTCTTTATATATACTGGAGGCTCTGCAAATGCTTCGTTTTGGTGTAGTTCGGAACCCCAATCGGCGTAATCTACCTCAGGGTCTGATGTAGACCCAGTCCAATACGTATAGCCCAAATAGCGAAGGTTCGTTTCTGCACAAGAGGCTAAAACCAGTGTCAATCCGCCCAGGAAAAGTTTTCTTAAGAAATAACACATGATTTTATTTTTAATGAGCCGTATACTAGTCTACGCCAAAACCTTAGATGTATTGTAGGAGATTTGAGCTCTGTCTCTGTCTTAGGAACTCCATCGTTGTTGGAATCATGTGTCCATATAACCGTTCTAAATTCTTCTTCTGGGAAATTTATTTCAAATTCCAAATCTGCGGGGCTATTAACAGGTCGCTTTGTGAAATTCTTCTCCGTCAAAAGAAGTTCCTTTGAGATTGGAGCGTAATATTTGCAACCTGATTCTTGTTTACCCGAGGGTTCTGCTTCACAAAAGACTTGTACATTCGCCAGCCGAATTTGTATTGAAACAACATCGTTATCTTCATCATAAGAAAAATCAACTATGTAGCTAAAAGAGCCTTTAGCGTTCCACTTACCTCCAAACGACGATGACAACACACCGTACACACTGGCTGACTGAAGCCCAGGGTTACCACTACCTGAACCAGATCCACTGTTAGAACCGCTCAATGACATCCTAGCCGCCACACCATTAGCGTGAGGGGTTTCCATCTCATTTGCAGGCGCAAAGCCTACATTGACGATCTTCTTCA
>CAVCAW010000158.1:0-3048 GCA_963600315.1 Bacteroidaceae bacterium
CGAGAGAGCTCTCGCCAAGGCAACAAGCACCCATCGGGCAGCCGGAGCGCCCACACAAAAGAAAAGCCTTCATCCTGCGGATGGGTCGCAAGACAAAGGCTAAGTTAGGGGATTAGGCGAGAATAACGTGTGATTTATGTTATATATTGTTAAATTCTTAATTTTAGCAATTTTGTCGGTTGACATTCGGTGGATGTTTTGTAATTTTGTCTACAAACTAAGACATATAAGTTATGGCTAACGAAATGAACATATTCGCAAGGCGGTTACGCCAAGCGAGAATCCGAAACAAACTCTCTATGGAGAGTCTGAGCCAGCTTGTAGATGGTAGCATTTCCAAGCAGGCCATATCTAAGTATGAGACAGAGAAGATGATGCCATCCAGTAGCACCGTAATTTTACTTGCGGATGCTCTAAAGGTTGATGTTGATTACTTCTTTCGTCCTTTCACCTTTGATATACAAGAGATAAATGTCTCTTTCCGCAAGAAAGCGAGTGTAGGAGTAAAAGATACCGAAGCTCTGAAGATTAAAATTCAGAACGAGGTTGAAGCTTATCTCGAAATTGAAGAAATACTGCAAATTGAGAGACCCACTTTCAAAAAGGCAGACTCAGGCATTATGCATAAGACTGAAGAAATGGAAGAATGTGCTCGCAAATTAAGGGAAAAATGGAAACTTGGAATAGATCCGATTTCCAATATACAAGAGATGCTTGAAGCCAATGGATTCAAGGTGATTGTCACCGACGGTCCTGATGGATTTGACGGCGTAAGCGGAATGGTAAATGACAGCAAACCTATTATGGTCTTGAATAAGAACATAAACATGACAGAACGTCTTAGGTTTACTTCGTTACATGAAGCAGGACACTTATTGTACAATTCGAGTTTAGACCCGAGTTTGACTCCTCGCGAAAAAGAAAAGATGTGCGATGCGTTCGCAAGCGAGATGCTGCTTCCTACCGAAATCCTGAGAAAAGCGCTATATGGGAAAAGCAAGATTTCGCTAAAGGAACTTATGTTCTTGCAAGAATCTTATGGCATATCCATAGATGCTATAATGCACAAGCTGAGAGATCTTGGGTATATAAGCCAAAAACGTTATGAGACTTTCCATATTCGTAAAAACATGAATAAGGATCTCAAAAGAATGGTTGAGGAAAGCCGCTTTAAGGAAATCCGCATATCTCGCTTCCCGGCGATGGTATATAGTGCACTTGCGCAGCAGTTGATAACCACGTCTAAAGCAGCTTCTTTGTTGGGTTGTTCTCTGACGACAATTAGAAATAACGTTAATGTCATATAGCCAATGGAAGCAGTCGTAGTAAGTGACACAAATATATTTATCGACTTGATAAGCGTGGGATTACTTGACGAATTTTTCCATTTGCCATTTGAAATACACACGACGGACTTAATCGTCCATGAATTGAAAGATAACACGCAGCAATCTATTGTTCAAACATACATTACCAGCAATCAACTTCACGTCAAACAGTACGATGGCAAAGAGTTGATAAACTTGGCAATTATGAAGAATAGAGTCTCAAAAGATTGCAATGCCACCATCCAAGATTGTTCGGTGTGGCTATATGCTGATGAGAATGGATACTCCCTACTCACAGGTGATGCCAAATTAAGGCGAGCTGCAGAAAAGTCGGGAGTAGATGTCCATGGCGTCCTTTACATCTTTGACAAACTGGTGGAACATGGCATAATCACCGCAAGGGAGCAAAAGTGCTGTGGAACTATGCGGTAAACACCCTTATTGAGCGACTTGAGCCGACAACTTTGATAGTTTATGGCGGAAACGAAGAAGATACCTTTGGACTGCCCGTAGACGTTAAGTTCATCCCAGATTTTATTCACCGTAAATTCAGAAACGATGCAAGTACGACAAACCAACACACTTTGGCCTGAAGATAGAGACTTGTTCAGTCGCATGAAAGGGCATTACGTTTCAGACAACGAGAAGGAATTCTTTGAAACGCAAGAAAACAAGCAGAAACACGTTATGACCGTTTCCAATGATCTTGTGATGTCGGAACGCAAAAATGAAGACCACCTGTATATAGTTCGTTGCTGGTTTGACGAATACATCGTTGGCAGCGACACAGGCGAAGAGCATTTTATGAATCTTTCCGAGGCACTGAATGCAAATCTCAAAGACTTGGGCATATTGGAAAAAGATGAAACCCTTTTCCAATGGTTAAGACACAGAGATTATCAAGGTGTAGAATATGACAACAACTTTGACGACTTGTAGCATATGGGAAATGAACGACAAGTATTAGAAGGCGGAGGATTTTCAGAGCATCTTTATGATGACCATCCTGGTTACGAGACATTTTATCACAACGGATTGAAAGCTAAGGTGATATTGTTGAAAGCAGATCCCGATGGGAATCATGCCGGACTTCCTCCATATGCCGACACGTCAGACATTTATCTGAGAGTTGGTAAAAGCGGCAACGTAATACAAGCCAAAGTTTATGTAGACAGAAAGCACTCTATTGATTTCGATTGGGGTCATGAACACAGAAACAAAGGTGCAGGAAGTGATAACCGAGTTTTTCCCAAGGGAGTTGTACATGTACAGTCTTACTCTCAAACAAACTCGCGCAACTCAAATCAAGCACGTTACATGACCGATTCGGAAATCAGTAAATATGGTGCAATATTGAAGCATTTTGACCCGAATGTAAAGTTCCGTCCTTAAAAGAGAGCGTTGGCCATTTATTTGACCAACACTCTTTTTCTATCTCACTCCACCCACTGAAATTGGGTAAAAATCGTGCTGTGGGAACTTCTCGCAGTACTTCACAGTGGCTTGATGGGTATCAATATATGATAAGAGCCTTGGATCCCGTCTGTATTCTGCGCTATGGCCCAAAAATCTATGGCGAGAATGAGAGTATCAGCGTTTATTTGGATAACGAACAAATTAAGATTTTCGAAGATGGGCGCAAACGGAAGTAAAGGTAAGGGGTAATGGGTGAACACTATCATCCTTGGCACAATGGTAGACCCGGTGATGCACAACCTCT
>CAVCAW010000159.1:0-3038 GCA_963600315.1 Bacteroidaceae bacterium
TTTTCTTGTCTGTTGAAAAGTTTTGTCCTGAGGCATTAGCCCCCAAGGTTCTCTTCAGCTACCTGTGTGGTTTAATCTCCAAAGATACTGCCAGAGGGGTCAATTTCTGGCTGTTCTAGTTCTTCGTCGCCAGTTTTTCCGGCCTCTATTGTATTGCTCGTTGCAATAAGCCCTTGGCTCTCTATCTTCACTGCCTCCATCTCCGGGGCTGTGTATGTTCTTTTGTTCATATCTGTATTCTGTTTCTTCGTTATTCGCTTATTTCACCATTACTTTCTTGGTCACGCTACCGGTCTTGATGATGTTCAGACCCTTCTGCAAGCTGTCGATGCGGCGACCTTGAATGTCGTAGATTTCGGTAGTGCCTTCAGTGAGAGCCTCGATGGTGTCAACGGCTGTAGGCTCGTTTTCCTCATCAAGGGCGAGGCTGAGCACATGCGCATTTGCCTCGGCGCCATTTGAGTTAGGCTTGAGCCATGCTCTCATTGCCTTTGTTTTCACTGCCTTGGCTGCAGTGTTGGTCTTCAGGTCGCTGGTCAACCAGAACTTGTTCTTTGAGATGATGTAGCCGTCGTCGGGCACTTCGGTCTCAGTAAACGAGCCAACGAGCTGCCATCCGCTTGTCTGGTCGCCGTCGGCAGGTGCTGTCTCCACCGCCACGTTGCTGGCTGTGATGTCCATGTCGCCTGTCGAGTAAACCAGCACCGGAGTGCCGGCTGCTATCGTGCCTTCCAGTCGGGTGAGGGTCAGTAAATCGATGTCCACGCTTTCTATTTCGTAGAACTTGCAGCCGCTGGTGCTTGTAGCGTCCACAGCGAACGGCAGACAGAGCGTGCCCCAGTTGCTCGTCATTGTGCGGGAGAATGAGGCGTTGGCAGCGGTGAACGGTGCAAGAGCCATAAAGTCCTTGCCGTCCTCCAGAACGAGGTTGTCCACGCTGAGAGTTTCGCCGCACAAGTCATGCTTGGTGTCGCCTATCTTATAATATGTCTTGAAGTAACCGGTCTTGTAGTTTGCCATGGTGCCGCCTGTGCTGCTCCCGTCGTATGCCACTGCGCCGACCAGAGAAGCGCTGCTGTGGAACATGTTGTCGGTGTTGGCGCTGTCGTTGATGTCAAACTGTTTGACGTAGATGGTGGTCAAGGCTGTGCAATTATAGAACATAAAGCTCATGTCGGTCACGTTGGCTGTGCTGAAATCCGATAAATCAAGGCTTTCCAATGCGTTGCAACCCAAAAACAAGCCTTTCATGTTAGTCACTTTGTCCGTGTTGAAGTTTGACAAGTCAAGGCTTCCCAGCTCGTTGCATTGGTAGAACATATTACTCATGTCACTTACATTGGCCGTATTGAAGTTTGACAAGTCGAGTGCCTGCAGTGATGAGCAATTATAGAACATGCAGCTCATACTCGTTACTTTCTCCGTATTCAATTTGGTCAAGTCCAGACTTTCCAATCCGAAACAACTATAGAACATGTTGCTCATGTCAGTCACATTCTCCGTGTTGAGATATTCCAATCCGCTGATGCTTGTCAGAGAGCTCTGACCTTTAAACCATTCGTAGCATGTAGTAGGTTGCGCTTTGCTGAATGACTCGTCAAATACCACAGAGGTGTAGGTGTTGCTGTTCCATTGCGGGCTTGCATTGTTTTCGTTCAACTCATACACCTTCACTGTTTCGTTGCCGCTCGGTTTCTCTGTCCCGCGTTTGAAGGTGAGTGTATTAGTACTGTTGTCGTACTCCACCCAAGTCATTCGGGTTATTGATTCCTTGTATGTGAAGTAGCCGGTCTTGTAGTTTGCCATGGTGCCGTCTGTGCTGCTCCCGTCGTATGCCACTGCGCCGACCAGCTTCACGCATTTGTCAAACATGCCTTCAGAGTTTGTCACTGCGTCAGTTGTGAAATACTCGTCCGCATAGATGGTAGTCAAATTTCCGCAACCAGCAAACATGTGACTTATGTCTGTCACGTTCTTCGTGTTGAAGAGTGACAAATCAAGGCTCTCCAAGGCTGAGCAATTCTGAAACATATTGCCCATTGTTTTCACTCCCTTTGTGTTGAAGTTTGATAAATTGATTTCTTTCAGTGCTTTGCAGCCGTCAAACATATTGCACATATTCTCCACGTAGGCCGTGTTGAAGCTTGATACGTTGAGTGCCTGCAGTGCTTCGCAACCGTAGAACATGTATCTCATATCCTCAACCTCATACGTTTCGAAGCTCGACAAATCAAGGCTCTCCAAGGATGAGCAGTTCTGGAACATCCCGACCATTTGTTCTACGTCGGTCGTATTGAAGTTTGATACGTTGATTTCTTTTAGTGCTTTGCAGCCCTCAAACATGTTGCACATATCATCCACGTTCCCCGTGTTGAAGCTTGACACATCAAGTGCCTGCAGTGTTTCGCAACCATAGAACATGTAGGACATGTTCTCCACGTTCCCCGTGTTGAAGTTTGATACGTTGAGTTCTTTCAGTGCTTTGCAATTGAAGAACATATACATCGTATACTCAACGCTCTCCGTGTTGAAGTTTGACAAATCAAGGCTCTGCAAAGATGAGCAGCCATAGAACATGTAATCCATAGCTGTTACCCTTATCGTGTTGAAGTCCGACAAATCAAGGCTCTCTAATGATGAGCAGTTATAGAACATATTACTCATGTCTTTCACGTATCTCGTGTCGAAGTCCGACAAATCAAGGCTCTGCAAAGATGAACATCCATAGAACATGTAACTCATATCTATTACGTTTCCCGTGTCGAAGTCCGACAAATCAAGGCTCTCTAAAGATGAGCATTCATAGAACATGTATCTCATATCCTCCACTTTCTTCGTATCGAGATTCTCCAGCCCTTCAACGCTTGTCAGAGTTTTTTGCTTGCTAAACCATTCGTAGCATGTCGTAGGCTGCGCAACGCTGAAAGACTCGTCAAACACTACTTTTGTGTAGGTGCTGTCATTCCATGCTGGACTAGTTTGGTCTTCATTCAACCCATACGCCTTAACGTTGTCATCGAAACTGTCCGGTTTCTCAC
>CAVCAW010000160.1:0-3011 GCA_963600315.1 Bacteroidaceae bacterium
GTGACGTGCAGAATATGAGCAAAAAGAAACGAGGCAAGAGCCTGTTTTCCAAGCCCTTGCCTCGTAATTTCATTAATTATAGCATTCTGAGTTTTACTCTTCGACAGCGGCTTGGACTGCTGCCAAGAACAACTGAATATCAGCAATATAGCGTGTGTAGTGTAAACTTTTTGTAAACTAAGCCAACACATCCTGCAGATTTTGCACGACGACTTCTCAAGCCGTCAAGCAACTACAGAACATTTTTTCTTACATCATAAGCATTATATTTTTCTAAATTTGACAATGATTATCATATCCTCTGCCAACAATGGCAGCATTATAGTTGCGAAAATACAAAATTTACCACATACCACCAAATAATAAATCGTATTTTTCACGTTTCCCGTGCAAAATGTGATGAATGGGAAGATTGCCGATTTCTTGCGTTAGGCTAATCCTCCAAATCATTATATATATCCGCAGCAGCCAACAATTTATCTCGAACTTCCTTTGCCAAATCTGTAGGAGAAAGGACTTTTATCAGGTTCCCATACCTTATTATATATCTAATGAAATCATCCGTGGGGCGTAATGTGAATTCATAGTCGGCATATTTGTCTCCCCAGAATAATTCTCGTTGAGAATGATGCCAAGGCAGGTCACGCATATAATAGCGCTGCAACCCATAGGCGCGGATTGTTACTTTTTGTATCGGTTTCGAATCATCTCTAAACACGCCGAAACAATCCTTGAAATATTCAGCAGCACTAAACTCCTGGTCTATCTCAAACTTTTCATCAGTGAGTTGCAATTCCTTTATCCTATCAAGCGAATACGTTCTAAAGTATTCTATAAATCCCTTTGGCAAGCCTTTTCGCTTACAAGGCTTCTCATCTTCCCGGGCAGGACGTTGGAATTGTCCCAAGACATACCAGCGACATTGGAATAATCGCAAACAATATGGGGCAAAAGTCACCTGACTCATTTCGACGTGGTCATATTTCCGGTAAGCAATCTTTATCCTTACCTTGTGTTTCATTGCCTTGATGATAGCATGCAATAAAGATTTTTCACTCGGAACTGACTCCAGAACGATACGGTCAGCCAAACTTATGTTGTCGGTTAGCAGCGTATTAACCGTAATCGTGGACAACATCCAATTTTGGACTGAATCTTCGTGGAGGACATGACCATTGCTAATATAATATTTGTACTCATCATGTGCGTCGCACTCAATGAGCAAACCAAATATTTCCTCGACAGCATTCTTGTGTCGAATAAATGTATTTCTAGCAAATTCTAGCCCTCCACTCATATCGGTATGCACCCATTCTTGGTTTATTTCATTGAGAGACATTCTACCTTTACGGAGAAGCAAATTTACTAGCCAGACGTATTCTTTGAATATAAAATGAGACTTCATGGTATGCAAAAGTAATAAAAACCAAACAAAAAACGCCATTTTGTTCATTTTCTTAACACTTGCACCTCGTTTTGGCGCAGGCGGAAGTTATATTTGCAGTGCGGAATGCACTCAGACGTGTATTTTCTGTGTGAGAAATAACTAAAAAGCAACAATAAAATGACGGAAATACTATAGAACTAACGCCTCAGGCGTATTATACATTTAAAACAATTTATTATGAACACAAAACAATGGATGTATGTAGGGCAAAGCGTCCTACCTACTCTCTCTCTTTGCATCTGAAAATGATGCTGTGGAGATTCATGGTGCGGTTCAATGGCTCATTTCGGCCTATGAAGACTACCGCAACCGAGTTGCTAACCACACTATCGGCTACAAGGCATTTATGGAGGAAAGCCTTGTGAAGCTGAGTATGCCTATCATTCTTCGGGAGGATGCTTCTTACAGCGACTTGCAGCAGGAAGTCATTGACCGGGACAAGGTGAAGCACATCCTTGAAGACAAGAAGTTCACCGAAAGCTTCTTCAGCTTACATGTATTCGAAGAGGCAGATGCTATCAGGATGATTACCAAATACAACATGATTGGCATGGAAGACTCTACGGAACTGCCCTGTCGGGTTATTCCCCTTTCAGACTATCCTTCGAAGGTGAAAAAGGAACTTGCCGACGTTTTCAACAAACATGCCCTTCTTAGTCCAAGCATTACCCCAAAAGACTTGGAAGCGCTTCTCACTACGGGCAATCCCTCGTGCAAGTACACAATCCCACCCTATGCAAAGAATGTCGACATTGGCATTATCCTCAACATTCTTCTTCGGGCAGGTGCTTTGACACGCAACTGGTCATCCATCATCTGCGGAAAAGGCAATCTGCTTGCCTCGTCAGGAGTGCCAATGCAAAGCAAAAATCTTAGTGCTGCCACACATCAGTTTGACAGCTACAAGATCATCAGCATTAGCCAAAAGCAGATGCAGATAGCGCATGATGTCAAGACCGTTCTTTCTGCTCTCCCCAATGTAATCAAGAACTTGTAGGAGTAAGAAAGTCCCATTTCCCCTACTATTTTATTGGAAACATTGGAACTCCAATCTCTCCAATAAAGGGTATGAACTATTCATCGTAATTTTGCCCCACAATCAAAAAGGTTGTGGGGCATTTATGTCCTATGGTTTATTAAAATGTAATGGTATGGTAGAAAAATTAAATCATAATTCACAGTTCCCGGAGGACAATTACCTGAGGGAAATCAGAGATGCTCTGGTTGGCATTCATGATATGCTTTTAAAGGAGCAATCTAACAAAAAGGAGTGCATGGACAGCATCAAGTCAAAGATGGACCAGCACAAGATGTTACCGGACGTTTTCATTAGCCGCGCTGTAGTTTTGGAGAGACTGGGGGTTGGGCAAACAACACTCATCAAATGGAGACAACAGAATTGTCTCAAGTACAAGAAATGCGCTCCACGGCTTATCATGTACAGCTACATTGAGCTTATGGATGCCTTGGCAAGCGGCAGACTGGTAGCCCGAGGCTTCAGTCCATTGGCTGCTTACAAGCGTCTGTTGGAATGGTATAATGACAATGTCGGGAACGACGGTCA
>CAVCAW010000161.1:0-2987 GCA_963600315.1 Bacteroidaceae bacterium
GAATGCCAAGGACAAGACCGCAGCAGCGCGACAATTCATGTGCAAGAACTACTATGACATAAGAACTTTTGGTGCAGTGATGTCAACTGGCAAAAACGCAGGACAAGTAAGAGGTCCTATCCAATTCACCTTTGCACGTTCTGTTGATACAATCGCTTCTACAGAACATTCCATAACACGCATGGCAGTGGCAACAGAAAAGGAAGCAGAAAAACAAAACGGAGATAATCGCACCATGGGTCGCAAGGCTACTGTTCCTTACGGTCTCTACGTGTGCCATGGTTTTATTTCTGCAAGTCTCGCACGTCAGACTGGTTTTTCGAAAGAAGATCTTGACTTGTTCTTTGAGGCATTGAGGAATATGTTCGACATTGACCGGTCGGCGGCTCGAGGTCTGATGAGCGCACAGAAACTGATTGTGTTCCGTCATGATAGTGTTTTGGGCAACGCCCCTGCCAACAAACTTTTTGACTTGGTAAAAGTAGAAAAGGTGACCGCTGCGCCCCCAAGGTCATTTGCCGACTACAAGGTAACAATTGACAAAGAGCATTTGCCAAGCGGTGTGTCGGTTGAAGAGTTGATTTGAAGCAATGTATGAAGAAGATGACATGCTGATGCTGTCGGGGATACAACACTTTGTGTTTTGCCCCCGACAGTGGGCATTGATTCACATGGAACAGCAGTGGGCGGACAATAAACTAACCATGCAAGGGCAAATACTCCATACAAACGTTGACAACCCCTTCTATCGTCAGAAGAATGGTGACGTCATAACGCTCCGTTCTGTGCACTTGGCCTCTCGTCGGCTGGGTCTGTATGGCATATCAGATGCTGTGGAACTATTGCCTTCGGACACACCCGACAATTCTATCACGCACGAAAGGTATGCCGGCTACTGGAGACCGTTTCCAGTTGAATACAAACGTGGACACAGAAAGCCCAATAAGTGTGATGAGGTGCAATTGGCAGCACAGGTAATGTGCCTAGAAGAAATGTATAGTATACACATCCCTTATGCGGCGCTATATTATAATGAGGTAAAGCATAGGGAAACGATTTACATCTCCGATACCCTGCGTCAAATGACTCTGTGCAGCACTGACAAGATGCACAAGATATACAAGACTAGGGTCATTCCTGATGCCAACAAACTGAAGTCTTGCAAAAGTTGCTCGCTTAAAGACATCTGCATGCCAGAGACAACTGATTGTGCAAAAGTGACCTACTATCTCAAACGAAACCTTTATGAGGATATTACTTAACACTCTATATGTAACCACCCCTGAAGCCTATCTTAGCAAAGACGGGTTGAATGTTGTGGTATCGGTCAAGCAGCAGGAGATTTTCCGCATGCCAATACACAACCTGGAGCAGATTGTCACTTTTGGCTATATGGGTGCTAGTCCTGGTCTTATGAAACTCTGCGCAGACAACAATGTGTCGCTCACGTTCCTATCTCCCAACGGGAAATTTATCAGCAGGTCGCAAGGTCCTACGCGGGGCAACGTCTTATTGCGCAAAGCGCAGTATGCAAACTCCGACAACAAAGACTATGCGTTGCACCTTAGCAAGATTTTCATTGCAGCGAAGCTTCAGAATTACAGGAATATTCTACGGCGATTTGTACGCGACAATGGAGGAAACGAACGCATAGACAAAGCGGCAGACCAATTGCGCAGATGCAAGGACCGAGTAATTAGGGCTGAATCCATTGACTCCGTCAGAGGTATAGAAGGCGAGGCTGCAATGGAATATTTTGCAGTATTCCACGAAATGCTATTGCATCAGAAGGCAGACTTCGTCTTCAACGGTCGCAACCGGCGCCCCCCGAAAGATGCCGTCAACGCCATGCTGTCTTTTGTATACACACTCCTCGCAAACGAGATGATATCAGCCTTAGAGACCATCGGTCTTGACCCTTATGTCGGTTTCCTGCACCAACTAAGGCCAGGAAGAGCTTCGCTAGCTCTCGACATGATTGAAGAATTTCGAGCATATCTCGGCGATCGCCTTGTTCTGTCGCTGATAAACAGAAAGCAGATTACCGCAAAGGATTTTGTTAAACAAGGTGAGGAAGGCATCATAATGACTGACAATGGTCGCAAGACTATACTTTCAGCGTGGCAAAGTAGAAAGAGAGACATTATTGTTCATCCTTATCTTAACGAGAAAGTAAGCGTTGGTTTGCTTCCATATATACAGGCAATGATGATGGCCAGATATATTCGAAAAGATATTGACGATTATCCAGTGTTTTTAATAAAATAATGTGGGATGTTTGTTTTGATCACTTATGATGTTAACACAACAGTGCCATCTGGAGCCAAGCGACTCCGGCAAATAGCAGGCGTGTGCAAAGACTATGGTGTCAGAGTGCAGAATTCTGTGTTTGAGTGTGTTGTTACAGAAGCTCAACTGTTGCTCGTAAAGAATAAAATCTCATCAATTATTTCGAATTCTCAAGATAGTGTGCGAATCTATATTCTAGGCAACAAATGGCAAAGGAAAGTGGATGTGATGGGCGTGGATAACGGAGCTGACGTTTCTGGTGAACTTATCATCTGACCTTTATAATGACGATGCGAACCTAATGTATTGCATAAATTCCCGTAGCTTTCGCACTTCTTGACTATCAAAGATATAGGCTTTTAACAACTCTTTCACAAACTATCTAAATTCATTTTCTGCATTTGTCGCAAAAATCGTACCTTTACAGCGTGATATTCAATAATTTATTGTATTAGCGGTCACGCCCCACGTGGGCGTGTGGATTGAAACAAATATCTTTGCACAAATGAAGAAAATGCAAGGGTCACGCCCCACGTGGGCGTGTGGATTGAAACTGTCCGTGTTGAGGAAAGTTACAACACCGCAGACGTCACGCCCCACGTGGGCGTGTGGATTGAAACCACTCGGTGCTGTTTGCCTTGCGGTTGCGAGCAGTCACGCCCCACGTGGGCGTGTGGATTGAAACATCAGTGTGAGAG
>CAVCAW010000162.1:0-2972 GCA_963600315.1 Bacteroidaceae bacterium
AAAGAACAAAAAGCAAAACTTTCAAGTCTGCCGATGTTAGGAAGAGAATGTGGAGATGAACAAGATATTATGGTCTCAGACCCGTCATGCCTTTACGTTTCAAGCCTGTATATGGGCGTAAATGACTTTGAGGCATTTATAAACGGATATGTGTCCAACCCAAAATTTGTTTCACCTAATTATTTTGAAGAAGGTGTTGATAGAGACTGGTTATCATTGTTTAAATCCGTAAAAGTTACGGTTGACTACAAAGAAATTGTATTCAAGCATATATTGCCACAGCTTGACAGATACAAGAATACTGGCATTATAAGCATACTTGCCAAATACCGTGAGGCAATTGTTGACAAATTGAAGGATGACGACAAAACTGTTTGTGGTTATTTGAATCATCTTTACTTGATGTGTAAGGATGGGGCTTACAGGACCCCTAAAGACGTGTTGGTATCTGGCAGATTTTTTGATATTGACATAGACCCATTCATGGATGTTTCTATAAGCAATTTAGTTTCAGAAGTCTACATTGACGACTGCGAAAACGATAATGATTTACGCCGCAATGTGATTAAACTTATCACGACGATTGCAGATCATTATAATGTCGGTCTGGAGAATCTGACACAACTACGGAATGCTAAACTGAAGTATTTTGCGAAGCATCAATCTGAATTTTATGAGTCTGAGACTCACTACAAAATAATCGGAGAGTTAGCAGATGCATTCGAAAGAGACCATGAAGGTGTTAACCAATTGTTGCCTGAAATGGGTGCAATAAATCTGTACACTACCGATGGAAAAATCGAAAACAGTAACAATCTGTACCTCAGCACCATCTATAATCCGGAATGTCAGTTTATGGCGAATGGTATAACTGAGTTGGCATTTGTGTCAGAAGAGTATGCAAAATATGGGAACCCGAACATAGGTAAGCTGTTTGCAAGTCTTTTAGGTGTCAGATCCAATTTCTCACTTGAATGTCTCCCGCTTCTGCGGAATGAAAGGTTTGCCATTTATTTTTGGACAAATTATGCCCCAGGAAAAGAAACTGAGCTTAAGGGAGTGTTGACTGATGGAAACTTGGAATCAATCCAGTGTATTCCCACCAATCTGGGTGTAAAGAAACCGAAAGAGTTGTATGACTATAGAAATCCGCAACTCCAGAAAATCGTGTTGCAATTACCCAATGGTGCATCTAAGCTACCTTCTGTCGAATTACCGAAATGGTTAGATAGAATTGGGCTAAGGGGTATATTGTATCTCCATGATTGTCTGGAATATTTACGATTGGATACTCCCGATTTCCGTCGTGATGTAATGAAATGGATTGTGAATACTCCTGACGGGATTATTGAAAAATATCAAGCTGCCATTAAAGAATATACAGAAACTGCACATTGGTATTGTGGAGACAAGCAATGGCGAGACTTGTCTTCGTTAGTCGCTTTGGAATGGGGAAATGACACACTGAATGGAAACTTCAGTGGAAACGCCTACATATGCAATCCGTCATATATGCCAGAATATCAAACAGGCTATAATCGTCTGTGTAACATTCTTGGCATTAAAATTTTGACGAACAACGATTTTAGCAAACGTAAAGTTGGTGCATGCAAGAGAGACAATGAAGCTATTCATGAATTCGATAAACGATTGTTGTACCTGGCTTATAAGTCACAAAGAGATGACTGGAAGAGCCTTTACGAAGAATACAAACAAAAATTGTATAATGCCGATATTTCATTGTGTGAACAAATCGTGTATTCCTATAATGAGAATATTTCAACCGATTTGATGATTTATGCTGAAGATGCATCTGCTCTTTGGTATACAGAATCATGGCGGGGACCAATGTTCTTGGATGTTCTGAATTGGATTATCAAGAAACTTGAAGTTAAAGGTGCCTTTAACGACAACTTTTTACGAAAGTTATTCTATGGCAATTTCAGAGATTTTATTCTGAAAGAAGAAGGAGGTTCATTGCCTCAAGAGCTGCTTGACAATCTTGACAAATCAGATAAGGAAGGTATACAAGAAGACATCAATGCCCATGCAGAGCAGTTTAACGAAGATATTAATCCAAACAATGAACTTTCAGAAGAGGTAAAAGAAAATGCGAGGGTTAATCGGCAGAATTCTTCAAACATTCCCGAAGCAGGTCCGTCTGCAAAGACCCCGTCTCATCAAGAGACTGAAAAAACGGACTCGTCTGCGAGCTATAATGAAGACGATTCATCAACAGACACTCAATCAAGTACTGAAAAGACAGAACGAAAGAGACGTAGCGATTATGGAGGTACACATAACAGAACGGCAGGCGCAAGCGAAAGTGCTGGGAATACGTCCAGTAATAGTTCATCTGAAGACAGTGATTCAGAACCACAAGAGGAAAAATCTGTAGCTGAAAGAATGAAAGAAAAATGGGAGAACAAGGCACAACGACAAGTTGGCAGACCTCATTCTTCCACTTCACCTCATTCTCCAGAGATCTCAGCATCGGGTATGAATGGCACTATAGACAATAAGCCATCTGATGAACCATTCTTTGGATCTTCTAATGACTACAACTATAGCGAACAGAAAAATTACGGAGATTATTCGAGAACAAGCCAAAATATGAAGCGAAGAAAGACTGAGGCACAAAACTCAGCCCAAAATGCTTCGGACCAAATGGATGTATTTGATTTGTGGCAACAAACACCGAAGTATACATTCCTATGGTTTAAATATTTGATGGAATTGCAGTTCAACGATGACGGTAAGATGCATCGCCGGCAAACACAAATTGATTTTAAGGATTTTGAAGTTCGAACAAATAAAATTGTGAGATTACAGAATCCTTCTATAGTTGTGCCCCTATGGTTGGAAAATGCCGGAGCACTTGATATATCACTTATCGGAAAGACTCAGCATAAAGTACAAGGTACAATTGTGAAGATTTCTGAGGAAGGTGTAGATTTGCTACTCTGTAATGA
>CAVCAW010000163.1:0-2914 GCA_963600315.1 Bacteroidaceae bacterium
GGGTATAGTTCTTCTTTACGTATTCTGGCACATCCATCTGCATTTGCTTGATTATGTCCCCACGTTGCGTTCTTACTTGTGTGTCATCAATACCCACTACGTGCAGTATGGTGTTGTTGTAAGCTTCATCCTTTTCGTGTCCGTGCAGGAACCAGTCGGATGCCTTGTCGTGAATCTCCACGTTGCCAACCCACAAAACACCGCCAATCTTTATCTTTGCATTAAAGAAATCCGGTCCGGAGTCGGAATTATGTAGCCCGGGGTCAATGATTTCCACTTGTTCCCCCTCGTTTGTTGTTAGGGGACGCAGAGGATATATCCTGTGTTTCCATATGTAGTGAAGCAGAATTTCCATAGTTTAGCACGATATAAATGGGAATGTGTTGCGAAGATAACTAAAACCTTTTGTTTTGCGTGCGATTACTGGCATAAAAAACAATGTGGAAGGCGAATTTTGCCTTGTGGTTGTAGATAAATCTATGAAAAAATGCCGTTTTCCAAAACATTGCGTATATTTGCAGTTGGCTTACATGCAATTCTGACCTTTATGGTAATGTGTTTTGCAGAGTTGGCTTCATATTCTAGATTGAGCGTGATACTAATTCTGTGCACGCCTTGAATTAAATGGAATGAACAACAATGACTTATTCGATTGAAAAAGTAACAACATTGATAGGAGCCCACAGATATGGCGAACGTGCGGCTGCCATCGGTTTCCTTCTAACAGACAGCCGTTCCTTATGCTTTGCTGAAGAAACTTTGTTCTTTGCGCTAAAGTCCGGACGTAATGACGGTCACAATTTTATTCCCGACCTTTACCGTCGTGGAGTAAGGAACTTTGTCGTGGATACGTTACCCGATAATTATTCAGTACTTTATGCAGATGCCAATTTCCTTAAAGTAATCAGTCCGCTTGAGGCTCTTCAGCGTCTTGCTGAGCGGCATCGTGACGAATTCAATATTCCTATAGTAGGAGTGACAGGCAGCAATGGCAAGACAATTGTCAAGGAATGGCTTTATCAATTGCTGTCTCCTTCGTTTGGCGTGACGCGTTCGCCGCGAAGCTATAACTCCCAGATAGGTGTGCCGCTTTCTGTGTGGCTCCTTGACGAGCAAACAAAGGTTGGTGTCTTTGAAGCAGGCATCAGCCAACCGGGAGAAATGTTGGCTCTGCGCGATATTATCCAACCAACTATAGGCGTAATCACCAATATAGGCTCAGCTCATCAGGAAAACTTCAAGTCAATGGACGAAAAGGTAAAGGAAAAACTGTTGCTTTTCCATGATGCAGACATTATCGTTTATCCTGAAGACAATGAAGTGATTGCGCATTGTGTTGGAATGGGCAAGTTTAAAGGTAAAAACGTTTCCTGGTCAACTACAAATACGAGCGCCGCATTATATGTGAAGAGCATAGAGAAGACAGAAACAAAAACCATAGTCACCTATATATATAATAAAGGTGAAGAAGCATCCTACACATTGCCATTCATAGATGAGGCTTCTGTTGAAAATTCCATTACATGTGCCGCGGTTTGTCTGTCTCTTGGTTTGACTACAGATGAACTTGCCAACCGTATGCCCAATATAGAGGCTGTTGCAATGAGGCTTGAAGTCAAACAGGGACAGCGTGGCTGCACATTGATAAACGACTCATACAATTCTGACATCAATTCTCTTGATATCGCTCTCGATTTTATCAGTCGCCGGCCTGACCATAACGGGCGCCGACGTACTCTAATTTTGAGTGACATCCTTCAGAGCGGAATCGGTCGTGAAGCATTATATCAAAAAGTATCTGAACTATGTGAAAAACGTGGTGTCGAGAAATTTATAGGTGTAGGTCCCGACCTTACTGCCGAGGCAGACAGAATAAACGTGTCAGAGAAATATTTCTTTGCGGATACAGATGCGCTTGTAAAGAGCGATGTTTTCGCCAGTCTGCATGATGAGATGGTGCTAATAAAGGGAGCACGCTCATTCGGTTTTGATTGTCTGAGCGAACTGCTTGAACAGAAAGTTCACGAAACCATACTTGAGGTAAATCTTGGCGCCATTGTTGCAAACCTCAATTACTACCGTACTTTTATGAAGCCCGAAACTAAAATCGTTTGTATGGTAAAAGCCAACGCCTATGGTAGCGGTGCTGTTGAGGTGGCAAAGACTCTACAGGATCATCGTGTAAGCTATCTTGCCGTGGCCGTGGCTGATGAGGGAGTGCAATTGCGCAAGAATGGCATCACGAGCAATATAATGATAATGAATCCGGAAATGACGGCCTTCAAAACAATGTTCGACTACGACTTGGAACCAGAGGTCTACAGCTTCCGTCTGCTTGATGCTCTTGTAAAGGCAGCACAACGCGAGGGTATAACAAACTATCCAGTCCATATAAAACTCGACACCGGAATGCATCGTCTTGGCTTTAACCCTAAAACGGACATGGATGAATTGATTAAGCGTCTTAAAAACCAAAATGCGATTATCCCACGTTCAGTGTTCAGCCATTTCGTAGGTTCTGACAGTGACGACTTTGACAATTTCTCAAAGATGCAGTTCCAACTCTTTGATGAGGCCAGTATGAAACTGCAAGCCGCTTTCTCTCATAAGATATTGCGCCATATATGTAACTCCGCTGGAATTGAACATTTCCCGGAGCGCCAGCTCGATATGTGCCGTCTTGGACTCGGATTGTATGGTATAGATAGCCGTGACAATCACATTTTGAACAATGTAAGTACGCTGAAAACAACAATTCTCCAGCTGCGTGATGTACCGGCCGATGAAACTGTGGGCTATAGCCGTAAGGGACATCTTACGCGACCAAGCCGTATTGCTGCCATTCCAATAGGATATGCCGATGGACTTAATCGTCATTTGGGGCGTGGCAACTGCTATTGCCTCGTTAATGGAC
>CAVCAW010000164.1:0-2884 GCA_963600315.1 Bacteroidaceae bacterium
TTAGTGTAGCCATATCTATTTTAATTTATTGGGGTTAGTAGTTATTTTTCCATTCTCACACACTTCAGCTGCATTCTGTTCTTCAAGAACTCGATGATTTCTTCACGCTTGTTCACCATGATGAAGTGGTTCTCATCATCCTTGAAATAGATGCCGACATCCACACCCATAGCCTTCAACTGGCGGTATTGCTCTGGCATACGACAAGAAGAGTTATCTTTGCCGCCGCCGATGAAGTTCACCTGGCATGGCACACGTTTCAGTCCCTCAAGGTTACAGGATACTGTAGTGATACTCTTGAGCTTCTTTGCATACGATGAATGCATGGCCGACACGATAGCCGAACCACCGTTGGAGAGTCCCATAAGGTGAAGCTGCTCCTTGTCGATGTTGTAACCCATACGCTCCAATGCTGGAATATAGAAATCGAATATCTCCTTAAGGTCGTTTGACGTGAAGATTCCGCTAAGATCACGAGTGCCAATGCTCAGCACGATGCAGTTGTCGAGATCTTTCCAAACGCCTTGATAAAGTTGCCAATTGCCGAGGAAGCCGTGGCAGAACACCACGAGCGGATATTTGAATTCGTTGTCTTTGTCCCATTCCACGTTCTCATCGCCCTTAGGCTCGCAGATATACACTGCATGGTCGTTGCCGCCCAGCATCTGGTTGAAGAACTGCGGACACACTCCCGACAGAGGATTCTCCAGTCCGAGATTGTTGTAAGGCTTGAAGAAGTTGCCAATCTTGCCACTGGCTATATCTTCCGACGCCTGGTTGATGAGCGAAGCGCCCAGGTGCATACCACACATGCTCAATGCCGGGTGAATGAACTGGATATTCTTAATGCCAAAGTTCACCACCTCTTCCTCGGGGATGAGCGTGTTGACGATGTAATATGACAACGGGGTATGCTCCTCGTTACCTTCATTGTCAAGGTAGACCATGCGCACACGGTCGCCACAATTAATACGATAGCGTGGCATTGCCACCCAAAGCACCAGTGCCAGGCAAGCCCACATCGCCTTTATGCCATAAGGCTTTATGCGCTCCGGCAGTTTCTCGCGGATACTCCCTTGCCAAACAAGTGCAATAAGCATCACAACGATGGTCTTGTAGAACAGCGTGGCGAAATACATCCACGCCAACACCAGCAGTACTGTAAAAAAGATTCTCTTCTTCATATTCTTCTACTCCTTATATTTTGCGAACAACATGACTGGGCGTTTCTTCGAACTCCCTTTGTATATATCCATCACTTTGCTCACGCAGTCCCTTGACACCGTGAAGCAACCTTCGCTCTCCGTACCGATGGGGATATATTCCGTCTCACCATGGAAGCGGGTTACTTTTCCTGCCGAGTGGATGAGTATGCCGCGTGCTTCCGCCAGACAATTGCTCTTGTCCAGTCCACGTAGGCGTATGCTGTTTTTGAACTTTCTGCCTTTGCCCACCATGACGTAGCGCCCGAGACTCGAACATCCGCTGCCAAAATCATTACTGAACTTCGGATTGGCATCCGTATTGCCTGGTCCGCTGCCGTGCATGCAGTAGCTGTTCATCAACTTGCGACCGCTCTGCAGGTCGTAGACGAAGAAACGTTTCTTGCCCGATGGGATACTGAAGTCTACGAGGACGTAGTACTCCGTGCTGTATCCCCGACGCTCGCAGAAGTCCCGCACCTGTTCCACGTTTTCTGGGTCAACCTTACCATACCATTCCTTGCCTGCCATGTAATTATTCCATAGCGGCTTGGTATACCTGTTATATATAGGTGGCACAAACGGCACACAAATAATCAGCAGCAACGTTACTGCGATGCTAATCAAAAGGAATTTCTTCATTGTACTTTGGTTTTAATTTTTCTGCAAAGATAGTACAAAATATCTCACCGGGAAGCAAAACATTCGTGCATTGTATAAAATGTTATATATAATGTATGAAAGTTCGCTGGCACCTTAGGTGCAGCGCAAATATTTAGGGAGCAACATAGCCCCCATAAATGTCAAGCTATTTTGAATATTTTGTTGTTATAAAGCCACGTTTCGATTTGGCTTTCAGTTTTAACGTGCGTGTCGCTCCACTCACATATTCATTTGTCTTAACGCAATATACCACCAATTTACATTGAAGTTTATTGTTTTTCTTCAATAGATTCATTGCATTGTTGGGAATATAAGATGTCACGGTAAATGTTTCCTCTTTGTCTGTTGATGGTATTACTTCGCTTGCTACATATATATTGTTCGAATAAGGCAACGCATAATTTTGGTATCCACTCTTAGCCTTGATATTGTAACCATCTTCATCAAGGATAAAAGCTTCCACCCAACACTTTTGACCGGCAGCTCCAGAAATCGCCACCTCAGAAGTCACCTTCAAACATTGGCCCAGTGATGATACGTACACATTGTGCTGCAAGTATGCGTAATTTAATCTGGCATGAATGTTAATCGGCGTTCCTTGTTGAGAAATATTTATTCGTACCTGTTGATTGTCGCTTCTTACATCAAACCAATTTTGTCTGTCGTCATGCTTCGGATTTGCATCATATGCGAGAACAAACCAATTAGAGTACTTTGTTACCCTACACCAATATGGCAGATTATGTATAGTCCATTCCTTTCCGTCTGTTGCTATATCAAATGTAACTCTACCACCTTTATAGTCCAAAACCTTCGATACAGAGGTTGATTTGTCTACGTTCAAGTAACTAGCCATCTGCACAACAGGTGTACTTTTGCGTTTTATGTAGGTCTTTTTTGATTTAGCTTGCTTCCTTTTTTGTTCAGCAATTAAAGCTGACCTTTTTTGAGCGCGTTCCTTCTTTTGCTTCGCAACGATTACACTTTTATCTTTTGATGTGTCACGCTTAGGCTTGGAC
>CAVCAW010000165.1:0-2880 GCA_963600315.1 Bacteroidaceae bacterium
GTGTCGTTGTATTCGCCTCCGAAACTGACGTTGCCGCCAAAGAGAGGGTGCTCCACCACCAGCTTCGCCGTGTACAGGCGGTTGGTATTGTGATTGTAAGCCGCGTTGTCTTCGCTCACAGTAGAACTCTTGGTGTCATTCCAGAAGTCATCGGCATTGAAGTCCACCTGCCACTCCTTCATCTTGCCGCTGTAATAGGCATTCACCCCATGATTGAAGGCAGGAGTACTGATGCGGAGATGGGTAAGTGAGCGCTCGAGAAAGGTCCCGTCGTAGGTGAAGACAGAAGGCAGGTCGGTGGATGTCTTGTCGTAGGGTGCGCGGAAGTAAGAATATTGAGCACCCATAGAATGGTTCTCGTTGAAGGCATAGTTGATGCGCACACTTGGGGATAACGTCCGTTTGTGTGTGCGGTCTTCCATGTTGGCGACGACCTGACTGAGCAGCTTGCCGTCGGAGCGGCTCTCGATGCGTTCATAGGCTTTCGAGCCTTCGTTTGCCGTTGCTGCCGCCAGCGAGGCAGAGATGTCCAGTCCTCCCACACGGTAGTTTATGTCCAACTGATTCCTTGCTCCCCATCCTACATAATGGCTCCCCTTCATTTCTTCCCTAAATCCCCAGCCTTCGCCTTGCGGTCGTTTGGTCTTGATTCGGACTACGGCCTTGGTGGTGGCAGCGTAGCGTGCACCGGGGTTACTGATTATTTCCACACTCATGATTTGGTCGGACGGGATGCGTTCCAGTTCCTTCAAGTCGTAGAGCTTGCGGTTGTTGACATACACCTCAGCGGCTCCGCGTCCGAACACCTCCACACCGTCGTCTGCTTTCTTGATGCTGGGCAGTCGGCTCAGCACATCCTTTGAGTTACCGACTTTCTCAAGTTCGCTGCCCTGTATGATGCACTTCATGCCGTTGGCATTGTTGCGGATTTTGGGCAAACTGCTCTTCACTACCACCTCGTCCAGATGCTGTATCTTTTCGAGTTTGGAAACGTTTGAGCTGTCCGAAGGGATGGTCTGTGCGGCAAGGCTGAGGCTCGCCGTCACCATAAATGAAGATAATGTAAGTTTTTTCATTGTCTTTTTTGTTTGTATTTTAATGTTTCGCTTGCAAAAGTAGCAAAATGGACAATGTCGGATTTTAATATGACGGAAAGAGGTGGGGAAATGCAGGTCGTTCTCTGTAATGTTCCGTCATGTTAAAATCCTTGTGGAAAATCTGGGCTATCTTTGTATCGCAATTTGAAAATATGAACTAAAATTAAAACAAGAACAATGGAAATTACAGAAAGAATTGAGATGCGCAAGGATGTGAAGGCTATAAGTGTTCGCCTGGTAGGTGATTATCAGAGCCTCAATTATGTGGAGGCTTGGAATAAGTTGGGAACATATTGCCATGCACATCATATAGATTATGACTGCCCAGATGCAGAATACATCAACGTCTATCATGATAATCCTGCGACCATTCCTGCCCATGAGTGCCGAGTGGATGTTTGTATAGCATCACCTGTGGTGGATGGAAAGAGTCCCGATGGCGATGTGGACATCGTTACCATTTATGGTGGTCGTTTTTTGGTATATCGCTACCAAGGACCGTATGAGAACTTGGGAGATGTGAACGCCAAAGTCTATGGTGAGATGTTGCCTAAATCAGGTGAGAAGGTGAAGCAGGGAAAGGGAGTGATGGAACATTGCCAGATGTTCGAGCGTTACCTCAATGACCCAGAGATAACAGAACCAAAAGATTTGTTGACGGAAATCTGGATTCCGATAGAGTAAGATGCATCCGAATCCTTTTTATAACGTAATTAGAAAGACAATGGAAAATAAGGAAAAAGAAAACAAAGTGATAGAAGACTTCGACTTCTCCTTGATAGCCGACTTCTTCAAGAGATTGGACAGACAAGGACCAGGCGGCGACTGGGAAACACGGCTTGCCACAAGCCTGATACCCGACTTCAAGAGGAAAATTCGTATCGCAGACATTGGCTGTGGAACGGGAAGCCAGACACTTGTCCTTGCAGAGGAGTATGATGCCGATATATTGACGGTTGACTTGCTGCCGGAGATGATAGAGGGTGTTCATCGGCGATGTATATCGAAGGGGCTGACTGATTGTGTTCATTCCCTGCAAGCCTCGATGGATGACCTTCCGTTTGCGGCAAATTCGTTCGACCTGATATGGTCGGAAGGCTCCATCTTCATCGTCGGTTTTCTCAATGGTCTGCGCTATTGGCACCAGTTCTTGAAGCCTGGTGGCTATGTTGCCGTGACCGATTGCTCCTGGTTGGGAGAAAAACGCCCCTGTGACATGGGATGGATAGAGGAAAATCTTCCCGAGATAGGCACGATAGAGCAAAAGACAGCTCAGATGGTTGAGGCAGGTTATGAACCTTATGCCCATTTCGTATTGCCCGACACTTGTTGGTTGAAAAATTATTACGAGCCGATGAAGCCTGTGGTGGATGCTTTCTTGAAAGACCATTCCTTCAGTGACGCCGCCCTTTCTTTCGTGGAAAGGCTGAAAGTGGAAATGGCTTATTATGAAGAGAACAAGGACTGTTTCGGCTATGTGTTTTACATTGGGAGGAAGTCTGGGCAAAAAGGATGAATTAGGTTTAAATGAATATAATGTTTGACAGGTGTGTGCGAAGACGCTCTCTCATTCGATAGGTATGACAAAGGCAACGCCCCGACAAATATGCCGTGGGTGTTGCCTTCAAAATTTATGGAAAGAGTACGCCTCTCCTCAATCTGAATTCCATCGGGCTCACTCCATATTTCCGCTTGAAAGCCGTACAGAAGTGGCTCTGATAGTCATAGCCCAGTTTGATGCCGATAGCGTTGATGGGCAGGGCGGTGTCGAGGAGATAATGCG
>CAVCAW010000166.1:0-359 GCA_963600315.1 Bacteroidaceae bacterium
AGCTTGCCCGTCCCAGCCGCCTTTGCTCTTGCCGTGGCATCACCGAGCCTTGCCATCGCCACCTTGGTGTAGCGACGCTTGCGCTCCCCACGCTTGAGCCAGTATATATATTGTAAGTATCTGTAAATCAAAAGAAACTTTACGGCATCAAGCGTAAATGATACCATAAAGTTCCCGTTATTTGCAAGAAATCAATCTTGAGTTGTTTATGCCCGAAAATGAATTGGTTGTTCCATTTTAGCGATTAACATCCATTAACTCAGATTTTGTGGCGTGGTTTCAATCATTCATAGTAAATTCCTTAATAGACAATCCTGCATTTACAATCAGAACTATTTTCATCTTATATAATCGCCCAT
>CAVCAW010000166.1:369-2872 GCA_963600315.1 Bacteroidaceae bacterium
ACTTTTGTATTGGATTCATTTTTAGTATATGGCAAAGAAAGACGTAAACAGATTAAAAATTATGTTGGCTGTAACAAAGCATTCAAACAAGTGGTTGGCTGAACGATTAGGAAAGGATCAAGCCACAATATCCAAGTGGTGTACCAATACGTGTCAACCTGACTTGGAAAATTTGATACGTATCGCAGATTTGCTAAAAGTTGATGTAAACGAATTGTTGAACAAAGATTGTATCAAAGCCGATGGACGAAATACTGAAACAGATTAAAATTGGTGAAGTGTCGAATGTACAGTTCAAAGAGCGTATTCTTGACAGATATGATATTGGATGCGAATTAGTCGCTTTCAGCAATGCACATGGAGGTAAGCTCGTCATTGGTGTAAAGGATAAGACTGGTGAAGTGAATGCTTTATCATATTCTGAGGTGCAGGAAACCACAAATCTGTTGAGCGACATTGCCTCTGAGAATGTAGTACCGTCTATTTTAATAAAAGTTGAGACCATCGTTGTGGATGATGGAAGTTTAGTAGTTGCCACTATTAAAGAAGGGCTTAACAAGCCTTACCATGACAATAAGGGTATTGTTTGGGTGAAAAACGGTGCAGACAAGCGCAAAGTGTTTGACAATGCAGAACTTGCTGAGATGATGACAGATTGTGGTAGCTTTGCTCCTGACGAAGCTGTTGTAAATGGTGCCACAATAAACGACCTTGACTTCGATACGATAAAAACGTTCTTGGGTAATCGCTTTGAGCGAGCCTTGGAAAAGAAGGGATTGACAGGTGATGCTTTCAAAGAGGCATCTATAGACACTATATGTTCGGCTATAGCTAAAGGACATGATTGTGATAAGATTCTCCGCAATCTGCGTTTCATCCGTCCAGATGGAATGCTGACAACTGCAGCAGTTCTTTTATTTGGCAAATACACCCAACGTTGGATGCCAGTAATGACCGCCAAGTGTATTTGCTTTGTGGGTAACAGTGTTGGAGGTAAGGTATTTCGTGACAAAGTGAACGATGCTGACATGGAAGGCAATTTGCTTCATCAATATGATACCATAATGGATTTTTTCACTCGAAACCTGCGAAATATTCAGGTTGCAGATGATTTCAATAGCATCGGCAAGTTGGAGATTCCATACAGCAGTTTAGTGGAATTTACAGTCAATAGTCTTGTGCATCGTTCATTGAACCTAAAAGCCCCTGTGCGTATCTTCATCTTTGACAATCGTGTCGAGATACATAGTCCCGGCGCATTGCCTAATGGACTCACTGTTGATGACATCAAGTCAGGAACATCAATGCCACGCAATATGTTCCTTTTTAATAACGCTATATACTTGTTGCCATATACTGGTGTTGGGAGTGGCATAACACGTGCGTTGGGTGAAGGTATCAATGTGGATTTTACCAATAATGAGAAACTCCAAGAATTTGTGATTACAGTTTGGAGAGGAAACAGTAATCAAGTTGAATCGGAAAGTAACCAAGTCGGTAACGAAGTTAATATGAAAAGTAACGAGGTCGACTATAAAAGTAATCAAGTCGGTAACGAAGTCGCTGTAAGAAGTAACCAAGTTGAAAGTGCCACTACAAAAAGTCCCTTGACCAATAAGCAAAAGGACATAGTGAATTTCTGTTCTGTTCCGCGAACCACGGCTGAAATCATGGCTCGATTAGGAGTGTCAAACCAAACAAAGAACCGTGAACGTTATGTTACCTCCCTTGTCGCTGCTGGTTATTTAGAGATGACAAATCCGGATAATCCTACGGCAAGCAATCAGAAGTATAGAAAAGTAAGTAAAAAGAACAATTAGAAATTGCTATATTGGGGGTAATTGTTCTTACGTAAAATGATGGAACTACACAATGTCCAGTTTGTGTAGTTCCATCAGTATTTTTATTTCTTTGTCAACAGATGCCAAAGTTCACGTACCCAAAGTACAAGTGAAGAGCCAACAATAATGATTATCCAGTCTATCAGTTTCAGTCCCTTGACATTAATAATTATTTGTCAATAGCTTCAACAAGCATAATTACAGGACGTATTCCATCAACACATGCAAAAATGCCCTTGTCATCGTCACGCATCCAAGTACCTTTGGGTTGCATTAACTCACCTCTTGATATTTGTCCCACCATCTCTTTTATGGGAAGCCATGCGTAAAGACATAAATCTTTCGGCTTATTTATACCATCGCTAACAAATGTCTCTCCTATTTTATGTATAGGACAAGCTGGTAAATCAGCAATGGCATACTTTTCTGCTATGTCTTGATAGTATTCGGTCTTGATAATGGTGATTTTTACTTTTTTCATATTTTGCGCTTTTTGTTGTTCTTGGGAGGTCTTTACGAGATGTGCCGCCTCTGCCAAAAGGTTGGAAATACCACCAGTTGCAAGTATTGTACAACATGAAGCTCTTTTAATAAAGTCCCTACGGTTCATAACTGCATTGTTCGTTTAATTGTTTTGTGTGCAAAATTACTTACTTTTAAAT
>CAVCAW010000167.1:0-2859 GCA_963600315.1 Bacteroidaceae bacterium
AGCGGTTTTCTTTTATACTATAACGTCTTTATCACTCGAAATGTCGGATGAACCAACTTCTGCGTTTCCAGAAATAGATAAGGCAGCCCTTGGCTTTCCTGTTGGTTGGGAGAATGAACCATTATGGCAATAATCGATGTGTGGAGTGACTACTAATCACCCCACATCACCTTCTTTCTTTGTAATTCTGGTGTGATATAAGGTTAAATATGTTAAATCTTCACCTTTTCGTATCTAAACAGAATCCACATTGTCACCTTTCTATCGTTTAGAGCATATAATGTTGATAATCAGCCAATAATAGATACAGCGGTTGTTCAAGCCTCACGGTAATAAACATCCCAGAAGCGGTGACTAGCATTGGCTACTGTGCTTTTTGTAATTATTGGGCAAGTACATGGGCAAGTACATTTGAAACAGAAGCAACCATTACCATTGAGACCACGACCCCACCGACCCTTGGCAGCAACGTATTCTCAAGTTTAAGTATAATCAAGGTTCCAAAGAGTGTCATAGACGACTACAAGACAGCGGATGGATGGAGCGCATATAAGAGTCAGATACTGTCCCTTGACGACACCACTGACTATGACGTCACGGTGACAGCGCAGGAGAAAGAGTCGGGACTACAGAACGCTGTAGGAAAAGGCAATTTCAACAAGGTTGTAACACTGAAGGTGACGGGCTCTGTCAACAGTTATGATATCATGGTGATACGTAACAAGATGCTAAACCTGCATCATCTGGATCTTACAAATGCCAACATAGTGGCCAACGACTATGAATACTACACTGGTTATCACACCGAAGACAGTATCGTCGGCGACAATATGTTCAGTAATCTGGACAAACTCGTATCGCTGGAACTCCCCAACAGTGCTAGCGCCATGGGCAATTGCGTCATTTCTAGTTGTGGTAATCTAAAGGTAGTCACGCTACCATGCAAGCTGGAAGAGATTGGCCATAGAGCTTTTGAGAACTGCGGAAGACTGGAACACATTGAATTCCCTACAAATCTTAAAACAATTGGGTATGAAGCTTTTAAGTATTGCACAAGGTTAGAATCCATTTCACTACCTACAGTGGAGACCATTGGAAGTAGCGCTTTTGCATCTTGCGATAGCCTAAAATTCGTTTCACTACCTACAGTGGAGACCATTGGACAAGATGCTTTTAGTGGTTGTTATAGCCTAAAATCCGTTTCACTACCTGCGGCAGAAACGATTGAAGATGATGCTTTCCATAATTGCTCAAGCTTAACAGAACTAAAAATCTCCAGTGCGACAAAGTCCATAGGAGATAACGCTTTTTCCGGCTGTGGTCTACAACGTGTGTACACCTACGTGGTAGAGCCGATAGACATCAACCAGAACACGTTCTCCGACTACACCACCGCCACACTGTATGTGCCTGTGCAAGCCAAGGACAACTACTACTGGAACACGGAATGGAGCCAGTTCACAAACATAGAGGAGTTTGACGAGCCTTACACCTATTTCTATCTGAACAAGGAATTCACTCTGAACGAGCGTTTCGATGGTGAGCCGAGCATTGATGTCAACCCCGGTGGCGGTATCATCATCCCCGAGGACCAGAGCAAGGACGACCAGAATGCCGGCGAAGTGCACATAAAAGGCGACGGCATGAACTGGGCCTCCATCGTCGCCAACGCCAATCTGGATGCGAAGGAGCTGTATGTGGACATCACCATCGACGCCAACAGATGGTATTTCCTGAGCTTCCCGTTCAAGGTGAAGCGTACGGACATATCATGCAACAATGACGCTAAGTACATCTTCCGCACATACGACGGTGCCATACGCGCCAAACAAGGTAGCGGCGGCTGGGTGAAACTGGAGGACAGTGAGGAGTATCTGCAGCCTTTCAAGGGCTATATATTCCAAGCTTCAGCAAGCTGCGCCCTGAGCGTGAAGATAGAGAAGGACGAGTTCGGCAAACTGCCCAACGTGGATGTAGACACGAAGCTGGATCTTCACGCTTCCGACAACGAGCAGAACGCCAGCTGGAACTTTGTGGGCAACCCATTCACTGCATGGTACGACATTGACGACATGGGCTATGACAGTCCTATAACACGCTGGAACAGCAGCACCAACACCTACGAGGCTCTGCGCCCGGGTGATGACGAGGCGTTCCTGCATCCGTTTGAGGCTTTCTTCGTACAGCGCCCCAACGACAGTGACGACATCAACTTCAAAGGCGACAACCGCAAGACACAGACAGAAAAGGACAAGGCTCTGAACGAGAAACAGAAGAAGGCAAGGGCTGCGGGCAGATTTGACGTCGGCCGTCAGATTATAAACCTCACACTGAGCGACGGCACCGCCACCGACAAGACACGTGTGGTGTTCAACCCGGAGAAGCAGAACGCATACGAGAAAGACTGCGACGCAGCAAAGTTCGAGGGCTCCGCCAACGTTGAACTATACACCGTGGAGGCACTGGCCGGCAGGCTGGCCATCAACGAACGGCCGGAGGGAAGCGTGCAGTTGGGCTACCGTGCCGCCAAGGCTGGCGAGTACACCATAGCGGCACTGCGTATGGACAGCCCGGTATTGCTCTACGACAACGTGATGAAGATTACCTTCGACCTGACACAGGGTGACTATAACTTCTCCTCTGAAGCAGGACGGTATGACGATCGCTTCATGCTGGTGGCAGACAAGAACGGGTCAGCGGATTTTCCCGGTGGGCAGCTGGATGGTTCAAGCGTAAAGTGGTACCTTTGTAGAATGAAAACAGACAATCTTCTACGCGCTATCCTCCCGGATGTTCTGATAGACAATTTTGATGTCGACCATTTTGAGAAGACGGACACCCGTTTTGACATTTGGCTTG
>CAVCAW010000168.1:0-2842 GCA_963600315.1 Bacteroidaceae bacterium
ACACCCGTTGCAACCGCATCGACGACTACCGCACGGCGTGGGCGCACTTCGAGAAGATGTTCAATAAGTAAAACTGATTGTTATGGCAACAAACTTAAATGATGACAAGAATGCTTTGGCTGTTGAAGAAGCGGCGTTTGTAAACGACATACGCTCCATCGTGTCAGCAGCGAAGGCATATACTTATAAGACAGCCAACCAGATGATAGTAATCAGCAACTGGTTGGTTGGCCGTCGAATTGTGGTTCAAGAGCAACATGGGGCAGAGCGTGCTGAATATGGCAAACGCGTTATCGATATAGCCTCAGAAGCATTGACCAAGACATTCGGCAAAGGATATGGTGCGACCACACTGCGCAATTACCGCAAATTCTATTTGACTTTTAAAGACATAACAATTCAGCAACCACTGCTTGCTGTTTTTGAGAAAGCGTCGCCAGCAATTCAGCAAGCAGTGGTTGCTAAATCTGAAATGGCACAAATAAAGCAAAATATCGAATTGCCAACGCAACTGTCGTGGATGCATTACCTTTGCTCGGAGACGAGCTGCGACATGGCTCAGTATTCGATACTCAATGATAGTAAGCAAATCTATCAAGCCAAGTATTTGACATTCCTACCGACCAAGGAGGAGTTGACAAAAGAGATAGAGAAACAAAAAGAAATGTTCCGACTTCAGCATGAAGGTTAGGGGAAATGGAATCAATGCCGGCTTATAACTGACGTGGAAAATTAATTTTCAATCGAAAGAGAAAATGGTAGAAGAAGCATATTATAAATTACTAAATGATGTCTTACGTGGCTACAATAGATGTACGCCATCAAAGATATTACGACTCCGAACAAACCAAATATTTGTATTTGGAACTGATCGGAATGGTACCCAAAAGTATGGAGCTGCCGGAGTTGCAGCAAAAAACTTTGGAGCTAAACCTGGAGTTGTTGATGGAATAACCGGTATGTGTTATGCACTTCCTACCATGGGGTTCTCTGAAGAGGAACTTTGCCATGCAGTAATTCGATTTGAACAATTTGTTAGAACAAATATGCAGTATACATATTTAGTGACGCCTATTGGATGTGGGCATGCAGGCTTTGATGTCGCAACAGTGGCGAATATGTTCAAAGGATTGTTAGGACTTGTAAATGTTATGCTTCCAGAAACATTTTTGAAGGTGTATCGTACAGAGTGTCATCAATTCTTTTCAAGGCAGAAAGGAACTGACACACCTATTCAAGGCACGTCAGATGATATAGGTAATATTCTTGTCTATTATGATAAAAAAGTCCATGATGTCATAAGGTATCTATTAGAAAATAGCATATCTTTTAATCAAGATGGTGGATTTTCCATAACAGATGTTGAAGGTAGTGTAATCGCTGAGGCAGAACTTGGAATTGAAGCTGAGAAAATCGTATTTTTGCCACTCAATAGCCAGAGCGAGAATGCTTTCATAAATAACGGTTATACAATTTATGATCCAATTGAGTATGTCAATTCTAAATTGAATAAAAGATGTCTATCAGATTATCTAAAGCACTGATCAAATTAAATTTAGGACTACAAGCAGCAGTTGAATTTCTGAAGAAAAAGCCAGAGTTAGGTGAGGTGAAGGCTGAACTTAGCGATGAGCAATATAGAGCTCTATACTATGCTTTTAGAAAAGGCGTGAAGCAAGAACAGATGCGTCACGTTGAGCCTCCTTGTGCACAAATGGAAGAATGCCGTGAGGAACGGGACGCAAAACGTGGAATAATGCGCCAAAACGGGAAAGATAATTTGCAAAAAACTCATCTGCGTTGCAAGTTAGAAGATTCTCGTCAGACAACTATACGTGATATATGGCAGAAGTTTGTTGATATCCAAGAAAAGGTTATCAAGCAACGTTGTACTCCAATTTCAATTCGTCCAGAAAGTATTGAGATTGAAGATGATAAATTATATGTGACCGTTGATGAAAGTAACAACGAACAAGTTTTAAAATCTTTGCTTAATGAAAAATTAGGCTTGGAAAGTTATGACCTTTCATCTGGTTCAATTCTAGTAGATGAAGACAAATGGTATGGTTTTTCTGAAGCAGAATTAGAACAAATCCGAAAGGAATTATCAAAATGCTACGTAGAATTAGACACAACACCAACGATAAATGCAACCATTAATTATAGTGGTAAAATGGAATATGGTAATCTGCTCTCATTAGATGAGCTTTACCAAATGGACTCTATCTTGAATAATAGTAGGTTGATAGAGGGTGCAATAGATAATACTGTTGCTTTTATTTCTAAGGTAAGCATACAAAGGGAAGAGCTTATGAAACATCTTTTCGGAGACCACTATGCTGTATATGAAAACAAAAAAAAGAAGCAGGGCGAGATACAAGTTGTAGAACTTTTAGAATATCGCAATCAGTATATTCCCTGGAATGTCATGCAGCAATATGCTAGTTTAGGATTAAAATGCAAGCAGTATAAACTCATATTTAAGGTAAATGATCCCGTAGCCAAAGAAGAACTGAAAGAAAGCTATGATTGTTTTTGTCCGAATACTGACACATTTGAATTTTGCCGCATATTTACTAAGAAAAGCCCTTGCTTTGCAAATTATATACAAGAAGTCCATGAAAATATCGAAGTTTTCATGGATGAGGCCTGTCTCTATTGTTCAAAAGATGACATAGATATTGATGTCCTATTTACATACACGGTTTCTATGCATCAAACCATAAAATCAAAACTTCAAGAATTAGGACAATATATATCGACCAAAGGGGCTGGCTACAGTTTCAATCCAGAAACAGGTTCTATTGGAATAGATTTTAATTGGAGAGAACAGTCTGTAGAA
>CAVCAW010000169.1:0-2833 GCA_963600315.1 Bacteroidaceae bacterium
CTTCTTAATGTCTTCAGCAGCTGGTAGTTCTTCTGGCTTTATTCCACGTTGTCCCAACATATTTCGCACACTAACATTATTCTGTATATGCTCGCGCGTAATTGATGGTTCTCCATAAAGGTCTTTTTGCTCGACATTATAATTCGTCATTTCTGTTGCGAGATTTTTCGCAGCAATAGTCAGCGTAGGAAGAAAGTCAGCAAGGGGACGGCTAGACTTGACACCAAGACGGCGTTTCATGTCTTCAGTCGTATTTCCACCAAAAAGTGCAGTGTCACCCTTTGATCGTATGCGCCCATACCCTTTGTCGTCTACCCCTCTTTGGTAAATGTTTTGTGACAATTGTTTTTCGGAAGCGCGTAACCTGTCCCGAGTTTCAAGCCTAGAAATTTCTTGTAGCCTTTCCGCTATAATTTCAGCTCGACGTGTCTGTACTGCGAAATATCCCTGAGCGAAAGCTATTTCTTCTTTCTTTGGATCGCCATTTTGTGCTATTAAGTAACAGGCATAGCGAGTAAGCATAAAGTCTGTGATTTCACGCTGTGAACCACTTCCAATAGTGACCATTTTCGTGACCTCACGAAAATGGTCATCCACGTTGACGCTCTGTTGTTTACAAGATTCTACAGCACGACCTATCGCTACTTGAAAGTTTTCCCAGCGAGAGTAGCCCAACACCTTCTGCAAATCCCGTGCAAACCACACTTCGACTTCTTCTTTGCCATCATCGCTCTTAATGAATTGACTGATGGCATCGAAGTCTGCTTTATGCTGATGTATTCTTTGTATGTCCATAACCAACTAATTTATTTTTAAAATGTTAAATCTTTTTAGTCACACGATTTGTATGACAATGTTAATTGTTTATCAAACTCTTTATCACCTGGTCTATAGCCTCTATTGACTTATTGAGTTCAAATTTTGATTTGTCGGACTGCTTATAGATAGCTTCAAACTTCTCTTGCTCTTCAATTGGAGGCAATCCGATTTTGAATTCCTCAAGAAAGGTAACTGGTACCCTTTTTTGCCCTCCAGTGCCAGACATATTTTTAGATGCCCTTTCTCTAAATATTGGCATTCGAGTCAAAGCAAGCAACCAATAAGGATTTGATTTTCCTTGAACAGGACGTAGGACATGGAATTCTGTTGACCCCATTCCAATCCCATTTGTTAGACCTTGGGCTATCGCACCTTTACCATTTTCCATACATGGAGTTATCTTTGCAAAAAGCACATCATTGTTCTCAAAGTATGTAAAGCCTTTCTTTACTTTTGCATAGTCTTCGGCATTTACATCTTGTAGATAACCATTTTCGCTAACAGATTGCATCGGGACAAATGACACTTTATCATTATCCATAAGGGTCACATTTGCCTTTCTTGGATTGATAATACAACACTCTCCAAGTGTACTTAATGTATACTTTTGAACATCCGATAGCGGATTTCCAAACATCTCGATAAATCGCGATTTCACCATTTCATCGGTAGCCTTCAAGAGCTTCTTATATGACTCTTTCAGACGATATGCCGCCCATAGTTTGTCAGCCAATACGCGCTGTTCGGAAAGAGGAGGAAGTTCAAACTCATAGGCTGACAAATCTGAAAATAGTATATACGGGTTTGTTGAACCTTTTGAATGCGAAACTGACCATCTTGTAAAATCATCTGACAACATTATAAAAGGCAGAAGTCTTTGGTCAAACACGTTGTTATCCTTACTTTCAAGCACAAAAGTTGTGTTAGCGCAAATTCCTTCGAATTCTGCTACAGCCACTTTCTTTAAATAAGTACGTCGTGAACCATATAAAACTTGTCCAGGCTTAAAAATCCGAATGAAAGCTGGGCCAACATCATCGGTTGCAAAATTACCAAAACGATGAACCGTCAAATCCTCTGTATCCATGTGGTCTCCAGCAACATAGTGCTCATAAGGATTATTATTCCTATCAACATTGTTCTTAACATCGTTGACTATGTCTCCAAATTTAACTATTGACATTGTTCAAAAGATTTATAAAATCATTAACCGAGGTATGCATTGATAGTTTTGATTGTTCCCAATTTTCTAAGGAATCACTCAATGAGTAACTTTCATTTTTTGTTTTGGAAACAACGTAACTTTGGATGCTTATCAACGAATTATTCTTTATTATATTGTTATTACTGATTAATGCAGTAAAGCCATCTATATCCTTATACTGAAAGTAAGCATCTACAATTTTTTGAATGTGAGTTCTTTCCAAATAACTCTCTGCATTCTTTCTTGTAACCTCTTCTTTTGCATCTATGAATAAAACTTGACCTTTTCTTTCAGTTGGTTTATTCTTGTGACAAATTACTATACATGCTTCCATTGAAGCGTTGAAGAAAAGATTTGGGCCGAGACCTATAACGCAATCGAGCCAATCTTTTTTTATAAGTTCTTCACGCATTTCCTTTTCCTCATCTCTGAACAACACTCCGTGTGGAAAGAGAATTGCACAACGACCATTCTCGTCATTCATGCTGGCAAGAATGTGTTGAAAGAATGCATAGTCTGCACGTCCTTGCGGTGGAGTCCCCAAGAAGTTCCGTCCCCACTTATCATTCATAAACGCTTCACGGTTCCACGTTTTGATGCTATACGGCGGATTAGCCAACACCACATCAAACTTCCGCAGCTGGCTACCGTCCACAAAGGCCGGGTGCGCAAGCGTGTCCTCACGCACAATAGAGAAATCTTCCACGCCGTTGAGGTATAGGTTCATACGGGCAATGGAACTGGTGAGGGCATTGATCTCCTGACCGAATACATGCACGCTTTGCCACGGCTGTCCCTTCTGGCGAAGAT
>CAVCAW010000170.1:0-2733 GCA_963600315.1 Bacteroidaceae bacterium
AAATCTTAAAACTGAAGAATTCAATAAAGAATACTCAGAAAGAGTTTCTGATTTTATGGGTGATGGTTTCTCAATGCCGAAGGATGAGATACATGCAAAGCATATCATCGCGCGGTATAGAGCGCTGATGTACGTTAAAGAGCATGCGACGGAGTTTGCAATCTCGTCAACATTTGATGTGAAGGAATATGTTCGCTCTGAGAAATATGCTCCGATTCCACTTGAGAATGGAAAGTCTATCCATGTGCAAGGTGCAGGATATGGCATCTGGTACATGTCTCCTGGAGTTTGGAATGCGATAGTAAACTCAGGACACTATGCTTGTCTGTGTACCGGCTTAGGTGACAATGATTTCAAGCTAATAAGGAACGAAGATGATATCAGAGAAATTGCAGAAAGTAGCAGGAACATACTCTTGAAAATGTCTCCAACAAAAAGCATGGATATTATGGATACCATTAAGAGCGTATTGGAGCCAGAGAGTATTGAGCTTTCTGATGATGTCCGACTGACTACGTTTTATTCCGATCGTGACGTTCATCTGATGTTAAAAGTTCATCAGACACCAGAGGCCGCGTTGAATAGTATCTTTGATGGTGCGTTTAATGCAGAAGGAGATTTTAATCTAGACTAAACGGATATGGACAGATCAGAGCAATATGAAAAGTTCTTCAAATTACAACGAAGAGACCAAGAGAGGAAATATGAGCAATATGCAAATACTCCTCTGAATAGTCTTTTCGCAAATTGTAGAGCTTATTATGGGTCCATTGTCGGTACAACAGAGCATGGACAGATGATTTTGCATTTTGAGACGATGTCTACCCCTCGCCTTAAAATGCCAATGGTTCTGTGTATCATAAAAAAGAGTGCCTACGAACAGTATGGAACCTGTATACAGTCATGGTCATGTACTAGTTTGAGATTTAGGGCGAATATGAAGACGCATACCGACTTCTCTGATGTCGTACCAGTATATTATCTCAAAGAACAAAAAACGATCGGTTGTGGCAGAATAGGCATCGATATGCTTAATGCTGTTCGTATGGGGTTGAGCCAACACAAGGAGCTGAAGTTTATTATGTTGGAAACTTTACCACCAACTGAATTGTTGATGAACTTGGCTGATTATATCAAGCTGCACCCTTCAGACAAAGACTTGCTTCTCAACCCGACAATCCAATACGACAACTGGAATCCAATTGAATTAAGAAGTGAAGAAAATGTACCAAACAGGATCGTGGAAGCTCTAAAGGAGTCGGATGTATGTGTTTTGCAAGGTCCTCCCGGAACAGGCAAAAGTTATGCTATAGGTTCGATAATCAGCAAGATAACTTCCGAACATAAAAGTGTCTGCGTTACAACTCAAAGTAATGCAAGTTTGATTTCATTGATATCACAAGCGACAATAAAGCCAGTGATCGAAAATGGAATCATCAGTAAGACGGTTTTGACAGCAGAGGAACAAAAGAAACATCCGTTTTTGATACCTGCAGATAAGAATCTGCTGGCAGCAGAAGGAGGTTTGTTGTGTACAACATATTATTCACTATCAAGAATCATTAATAAGACAGACAGTCCTATATATGATCTTATTGTCATCGAGGAAGCTTCTCAGGCTTTCTTGACCGCGATTGCTGCCTTTATGAAACTGGGTAGGAAATGCCTTATTGTGGGAGACCCTATGCAGTTACCGCCTGTCGTTGAAATAGTAAATTCCAACGACTATATTGGAATAGATGTTGACACACAAACAAATGGCATGATGACTTATGTTTGTTCTGCCAATGTGCCGAGCTTTAGAATGACGACATCATTCCGACTTACGTCTGCAAGTGCCAATCAATCAAAATATTTTTATGGTGGAAATTTCACAAGTGTTCAAAAGAAAAAGACCTTGTTTAATGTTCCCTCTGATGTTAGTCCTTTCTTCCCAGAGGAAGGAGGCACTTTGATATACACAACCAAGGGAGGTAGTGGTGCTGCATTCTCAAAAGACGCCATTAACATTATTAGGAGAATAGTTGATGTGTTCAGCGGCTATTATCCCCAAAGAAGGCTTGCGATACTATCACCATTTGTAATGACAACTAATGCACTTCAGGCAGAATTTTGTCATGATGAGCAAAAATTGGATCTTCTTGTGGATACCATCAATAGAATACAAGGAGAGACTGTAGATTATACTATCTACTATGTTCCATTGCGCAATTATGATTTTGCATTCTCAGACAATCTGTTTAATGTGGCAACGAGCCGGTCAAGAAGTACCACACTCCTTATTACAGACATACCATTAGACGCCATTCCGATCAAATCAAATAAAGTAAGGAATTTCTTGTCTGAATGTGTTCAAGTAGATTTCGAAAAAGCATGTGAGATTAACCGAAACGAAGTGAAGGAATTGTATCCTGGCCTCGAAAGAATCGTTGACATACTTTTAGACAATGATATCCAATTCAGTCTGGATGGAGATGTTGATTTGTTAGACCACAATGATGTGGTTATAGCCTCTGCAGGATTACTCTTGAGAAAAGAGAAGATTGCTATTGACCCAGTTGATGAGGATTCTGAAGTAAAATTTAAAGCTGCGGGGTATAGAATTGTCAACTCGTCAAATTTTAGTTTGAATATGATCAAATAAAGCCTATGCTACCATTACAATAAGCGCGTCAAATGCACGGCGTGGGCGCACTTCGAGAAATGCTTTAATGGCAGGTAAATTTAGAAGGA
>CAVCAW010000171.1:0-2724 GCA_963600315.1 Bacteroidaceae bacterium
CGATAATAATATCTTCTATTATTTTCTCGCCAAAACGATTTCCGAATTGACGTTGAGATATTTGTTCCAACTGAAGACCAGGTATAATGTTTACAAGGTCTGAGATTATGTTTGAATTATAAAACGGAACTTTTCTCACGTTTGAACATCTACCAACAATCCAAATCATCACCCCTCCAGTTTTGAGCGAAGAAGTGCAACTCTGTAATACATGTCCCATATCTATCGCGTATTGAACAACTGTTTTGAAACGGTTTTGCCTATTTTTTCTATTTGAGCCTATTTCACTATTTGCAACATTTAAAAGATTGTAATTAAAACACTCTACTATACCCCTATAGTTTTGATGATAATTGAATACATTTATATATGGAGGACTAGTAATAATAATGTCTATCTTCTCATTATATTTTTCCGAGATACAACGTGCGTCTGACCAATTTGCTTCAATCTTATTATTGGTCTCAGGTAATGAAAACAAAAGACTCTTCAAAGAATTTATATTCTTAACAAGAGATGCTTTTAAAGACATCTTTTTATCCTTTTCGCACATGAATAATACATTTATCACAAAAGGCAATAAATGATTAGGAATAACCGAATTGCAATATTTCGCAAAATCAAGCAATTCCACATAAGCTGTGCGATAATCATTGTCTTTTGTGTAAACCATTTTGTCAGAATTCATATTTTTAATATTGTACCCAACTAGTTCGCGAAGTTCTGTGATAAGTTCTTCCCGTTTACTAAGTGTCAATTTACAATACTCAAAGAATTTGGACATGTAAAATGCGCTCGGATTTATTTCAAAACCCAAAGCATCATATCCACAGCGAATTGATTCTAACAAAACAGTTCCGCTTCCAGAAAACGGATCTGCAACAACGTCTCCTGGTTTTGAGAAAACTGAAAGAAGATATTCAATAAGCTCTGGAGTAAATTGTCCTCTCCAATCGAATATATTAGAACGTGTTTTGTTAATCACATCTAATTTTTCTTGTGATAATTCATATTGAACCATGTTATTTTATATCATTCAGATTGTTAACTACAGATCTTTAATGTCTACGTGTAGTTTGTTCGCTATTTCATTTAGCGTATTAAGATCTGGTTGAACAGAGTTTTTACACCATTTACTCACAGTGCAAGTTGATTTTCCAAGTTGTTCAGCAAGCCATTTGCCAGTTTTCTTCTGCTCAACTTGTTCACCTTTCACCATCTCTAACTCGGTCGGCAAGCCATAAATTGATGGTTTGTTCCCGTTGTATGCAAAGAACATAGCCAACCGACGTACAAAACCTCGGCTCGCATATATTTCCCGTTCTCTATCTTGCTATAGGTGGCGGCATCAATGTCATGTGTTATGCTATCAAGAGGAGATGTGTACTTGAATAAATTATTAACATCGAAATTATTATATTTCTTATACATAGCTACATTTAGTTTCTTGTTGTTGTATTGTTGAAATCTTCTAGCACCACCCAGACCCCAGCATTGTCCTTGCCTTCATGCCTTATTATGCCAGCTTTTTGCATTGCAGACAAGTCCCTTTCGATAGTCCGGGAAGTCACCGACAAAGTCTCCGACATTTGTTTTGCAGAGACGGACGGGTTAGACTGGATGATAGAAATGATAACTCGCTGACGGGCAGAAAGTTTGGTTTTCGACATATCTCCGACATTTGTCTCCGACAAGTCTCCGACATTTATAGCGTTTTTGCGGTAAATCGTAATTAGTGTACCACTAATATGATTTTCTATCTTAGGTTCAGGAAGCCCTACGCTTTTCAATCCTTGTCGAATCTTGTTGATGCCACGTCCCCACGTCTCTATGAAGCCAGCCTTATAGAACGCATTTGCAATGTTGCGGTTGCGAGGCTGAGATGCGTGTTCTGCAAATAGTTTTTCCTGGTCAACACCCTCGGGCAGTTTACCGTCGTTCCAAAGCATGATGCAGTCGTCGTACACCTTCATCTGTGTATGCACGCCCATATAGTCACGATGCACGATGGCGTTACATATAGCTTCGCGCAATACATCTTCTGGAATCTCCAGTTGCTCAATGCGTGTAAGCCCTTCATAATGAATTGGTGAGAGAAGATACTTGGAACGCAGCAATTCAATGATGCGATTCACCATCTGCAGTATGTTGCCTTCCACGACATCTTGAGTTATTAAGTCGCTCTCATCATTGCGAAATCGTCCGATGCGGAATTCGCAGGACACAAAATAGCGTTGAGGATTCTTTCCAAAGAGCAATAGAGCAGCTTGCTTGACTTCTCCACCCTCTGTCAACAAGTTCAGACTTTTCAATATAGCCTCCGTAGATGAAGTGTATGCATCGCCTGAGATTCGTCCCACTGCAATGCCCTTACGCAAGAAGTAGTCAATGGCCTCACGGTCAATGTCATCAAGCGTAGCACCAGCCATAGGCATATCATCCCATGACCAGCCCATCTTCTTTAAAATGAAATTCTGCAAGGCAAGACCTTTCAGTTCCTGCTTAGTTGAGCCGCTACGATAGTGGTACGTTCCCTTGTATGCAATGGGCATATTGCTCGGAGCAACATCTATCTCGATGTATTCTTTCTCACCTTTGGTAAGTAAATTGACATCCTCCACAATGCCAAGATAGTTGACAATCTTGTTGGGAATGTCCTCCATCTGTTTCTTTGCATCAGGCAAGCCAATAACTTCCTTGTTGTCGTTCACGCCTATGTAGATG
>CAVCAW010000172.1:0-2676 GCA_963600315.1 Bacteroidaceae bacterium
GTATAATCACCAAATGCTTTTGCACCAATCTTTGTGGTCTTGTCTGACAAAGAAAGCGTCTTCTTGCTACGAGGAACATAAATCAAAGAATCACCTTCATAATTGTATAATGAACCATCGTATGCGCTGAACATACGGTTTGATGCACTTACAGTGATGGTCTCCAAAGTTGAAGGTAGAATGGATATCAGTTCTCCCCAGTCTCCGTACTCATATACTTCTTGTGTTGGATCAAAGTCAATCAACCCACGAGGAATAAAGAGTGATTTGATTCTTGTTCCAGATAAGGCACTATTACCGATAGATGTTAACTTGCTATCCTCAGGGATATTGAGTTCAATTAGAGAATTGCAATTTCTAAAAGCTTGGTTGCCAATACTAATTACTGAGGCAGGTAGATTCATTGACGTGATTTGTGAGCAATTCTGAAATGCGACGTTGCCAATGCTAGTGAGTTTTGAGCCTTCAAATGTGACAGATGCTAACTTTGTGCAATTTTCAAAAGCACCGTCACTAATGCTAATTGTTGAAGCAGGGATGTTAATTGATACCAAATTACTACACCTATTAAATATGTTGTTGCTGATACTTGTAAGTTTGGAACCTTCCTCGAATGTAACAGAAGCTAAACTTGTGCAGTCAGCGAATGCGTCGTTTTCAATGATGGTTACTGGTGCGGGAATATTGATTGAAGCCAAACTACTGCAGTGGTCAAAAGCAAAGTAGCCAATACTTGTGACAGACGATGGGATGTTGATTGATTTTAGTTTTGAACAGTATTGAAACGCAAAAACGCCAATACTTCTCAATCCTTCCTGAAGAGCAACTTCTTCCAAATTATTACAGTTGCTAAACGCAGAATAGTCTAGATACGGCACAGACTTGGGAAGGATGATTTTCTTTAATGAGTTACAACCACTAAAACCGCTTGCATCACTGCCCAGTGGGCTGAATCCTGTAGCCAAACTCATATCCAAGTCTTCCAGCATGCCGATTGTCATATTGCCATTTTCATCACGACCAGACATGTAGCGAAGCACCTTTATGTCTTCTGAATTAAGGTTGCCAGCCACGATGAGTTTTTTTACATTGATTTTCTCATCATCGGTCAGAAGTGTATCGAGTGTGCCGGCAGTTTCAACATAAACAACCTTTGCATCTGTGTCAATGGCTTTTACTGTGACGTTGCATTGATTGGTGTATGTTTCTCCGTCGACAATGGCGGATGCTGTGATTGTTGCGTTACCAGCAGCCACAGCTTTTACTACTCCGTTCTCAACTGTAGCAATTTCGGGATTGCTTGATGACCATGTCACAGTTGCATCCGACAAACCTGTAGGGGTTACTATAGACGAATAAACAGATTTCGTCCCAAGCGCATCTATTTTGAGGTCGTAGAACTCAATGTTGCTTTCGCTAAGATAGATTGTAGGCTTGTCAACAATCTCTGCCAACTTGAAACTGTTCCAGCCTGAGGCTTGGTACGTGTCTACAGTACCTTTAGGAACATATACACTTACGGAACTTGGGGTAATGCCGCTCAATGTGCCGAATGTCGGTGGGGTAGCGGCAAATGAGAAGATATACTTTGTGGTATAGTTGCCAAATGCATTTTCTCCAATCTTTGCGGTCTTGTCGGAGAGTGTGACTGTTCTCTTGCCACGAGGCACAAATATCAACGAGTCGCCATCGTGGTTGTATAATGAACCATCGTATGCGCTGAACATACGGTTTGATGCACTTACATTGATAGATTCCACGGTTGATGGCAGGAAGGATGCTGGTTCAAACTCCAATAATCCACGAGGAATACAGAATGATTTTACCTGTGTTCCATAGAGAAAGTCTGAACCGACTGTCGTGAGTTTACAATCTTCGGGAATGCTTATAGTAGTCAGACTGCTGCAGTTACTGAAAGCACTAGAACCAATGCTTGTGATTTTGGCTCCTGCATCGAATGTGACAGATGCGAGGTTTGTGCAATTGTAGAAAGCTTGGTCTCCAATGCTGACAACAGATGCAGGTATCTCTATTGACTTAATTTGCGAGCAACCAGAAAATGCATAATTGCCAATACTTGTTGGTTTTGCCCCTTCTTCAAATGTGACAGAAGTCAGATTGTTGCAACCGTTAAACAGATATTTTCCAATATTTGTAATAGTATTCGGAATGACTAAATCTGTAACTTCCTTGCCGTCTATATAAAGATGGTGGGAATAATATAATGGGTTGGAGTTGTATTCTTCCCAATCATTACCATTAGCCATGCTGATAGAACATAGCCTTTCAACGCTTGCAAATTCTGTTTTTGTAAGACTGTAGCAGTTGCCGAATGCCGCCCAGGCTATCCTTGTAACAGATGAGGGAATGTTGATTGTTTTAAGTTGAGAGCAATTGTTAAATGTATACTCTCCGATTGATGTCAATCCATCTTGAAGAACAACTTCTTCCAAATTCTTGCATTCGTTAAACGCATAGTATAGGGATGTCACAGATTTTGGAAGAACAATCTTTTTTAGTGAATTGCAATTCTTAAATCCATTGGCGTCATCACTCAATGAACTTATTCCAGATGCCAAACTCATGTCCAAATCTTCCAGCATGCCGACGGTCAGATTCCCATTTTCATCACGACCAGCCATGTAGCGAAGCACCTTTATGTCTTCTGAATTAAGG
>CAVCAW010000173.1:0-2632 GCA_963600315.1 Bacteroidaceae bacterium
GAAACACACTTAGCAGCAATGCTCGAATACTCAATGGAAATCCCTAAACCAAAAAAAATAGAAAATATAGATGACGGTGAAATTGTTTATATCGCGACAAAACCTAATGAATACACACTCAAAGAACCGTCTGTAACAGCTGCTGCCGCTGCAAGAATGCTTAATGTAACTCCAAGCAGGGTTTCACAACTAATCAATGCTGGTAAGTTAAAAGCAAAAAGGAATGTTGGAGAAACATTAGTAACAATTGACAGCGTAGATGAATATGCTTTGTCTGCTCGTACTGCAGGTAGACCGCCACTTGTAACAAGTGCCTAATTTGCGCTCTGTTGTTAACATTTCTTTTTCTTCCTAATTTTTCTTTTTGTAAACTCTACTTCTATGTTCAACGTCAACAACAAGGACAACAAGAGCATCATCTTCAATGTCTGCCACAATTCGGTAGTTTCCAACACGGTATCGCCAAAGATCTGAGAGGTTTCCTGTCAGTCTTTTTCCTTGTTGTCTTGGGTCTTCAAATTGAGAAATTTCACGTAACTTTGCGATAATCCTTTTGGCAACTTGTTTGTCCAACTTTTTCATGGAATGTTGGACGTCTTTGTCAATTTTAATCGTCCAAGCCAAGGCTTTTCTCCAATTCGTCAAGTGTTACAGTTTCAAGATTACCTGCTCGATAGTCCTCAACTTTCTTCAAGATGTTGTATTCGTATTCGAGCCTATCAATTTCCGACTCAAGAGCTTTTGTCATATAGAAAGTTTTTGTGCGTCCAGTAGACTTTGCTAGCTGTTCATATCTTGCCGCTAGATCAATGGGCATTCTTAAAGCTGTAGTCGCTGTTGCCATAATGAAACTCCTACCTATTTGTATTACACATTTTGCACGTAATACATTTTAGTGCATTTTGTCTACAGTATCACAAAAAGCATATCGACAAAAAAGCGTCCTTGAAAGAGGTTTTAGAGTATTGATCTGCAACTAAAAGGAGTTGCTTTTTTTATATGTGTTTTGTTACAATTATAATATATTGATAATATAACGTCCCCGAAGGTGTTTAGGGGGTGTTGGAAGGATGCTATGTGTTACGATTGTTCTATGTATTATGATGGACAAAATTTAGAGCAGTTGCTTGTTGATTATGGTGGGCGTGAAGTGTCTGCTATGGATGTTTATGGAGACATCTTTGAGTTAGGCTATGATCTTATTCAGTGTAGTGGAGAGTTCAGTAACCGTAAGGCTAATCCAATCATTCTTGGATCTTGGAATGGCTCTGTTAGACGTGAAATTATGTTTGAGGATACTTTTGAGGAGCAGTTGGGGAAGTTTCAACAAGCTGATTGGGCAATATTGAATGGTCTTACTTACTGGGGTAGAGCGAATACAGGGAATAATCAAGCGTGCTTACGTGCTTTTATTATTGACTTGGATGGTATTACTCCTAAATCATTTAATAATTTTTTGCATGCTTGTTATGGTGATTTATTTGATGGACATGGTGCATATCCTTTGCCTAATTACGTGATTATGAGTGGTGTTAATGTTCATCTTTATTATTTAATTGAGGATGGGCAAGTTCTTTATCCTAAAGCTAAACAGGAACTTAAAAAATTAAAATATGGTCTTATTCATAAGATTTGGAATAGGTATGTATCTTCGATTGGAAAACCACAGTATCAAGGTATTAATCAAGGATTTAGAGTTATTGGTGGCAAGACAAAAAATGGCGGTGTGGTGCGTGCTTTTCGATTTAACTTTACCCCTTTTTCTATTGGAGAATTGAATGAGTATGTGCTCGATGATGAACAGGCTGACATTATTGAATTCGAGAAATCTACATCAAAATATACGCTTGCTGAAGCTAAAGAGAAGTTTCCACAGTGGTATGAGCAGGTAATAGAGCAAGGACTACCTGCAACTGGAACATGGACAGTCAAATCAGACCTGTATAACTGGTGGCTACGGAAATTGAAAGCTGGCAAGGAAGTAGCGTATGGACATCGTTATTTTTGCGTTATGGCACTTGCTATTTTTGCTGCTAAGTGCGGAATTTTAGACAGAGAAAAGGTAAAAGCTGATGCTGTAAGCCTTATTCCAGTTTTTAATTTTATTAGACCCGAAGAGCCTTTTACAGAGCACGACATTGATAGTGCGTTAGAGTGTCTGGATTCGCGTTACTGTACGTTTCCTAGACACGATATTGAGAAAATTACAGCTATTTCAATGCCACCAAATAAAAGGAATGGATTAAGCCAAGAAAATCATTTAGAAATTGCGAGAGCAATTAGAGATGTTAAGCAACGACAAGCTGGAACTAATTGGTGGGATAACGCTGGCAGACCTAAAGGTAGTTCCAATAAAAAATACCCAAAAAAAGATTTAATTCTTAATTATAAAAAAGAACATCCGAAAGCAACGCAACGTGAGATTGCAAAGGCTCTTAACATCTCTCCAACAACCGTCAATAAGTGGCTCAAAAATCAAAACGACTAGACGTACTCTGACATGCGGTTTAGTAATCGCAACTTTTAGATCCGCGCCCTTCGATAGGGCGCATTTTTTTATTTGTATTACACATTTTGCACGTAATACATTTTAGTACATTTTGTCTACAGTATCACAAAAAGCATATCGACA
>CAVCAW010000174.1:0-2586 GCA_963600315.1 Bacteroidaceae bacterium
CTTTACAGCTGTGCAAATGGACACGAGCATGATTCGGGAAACACTATCAACGATACAAGCTAATGTAGGCACACTGAGCTTGTCTGCAACAGCCATCAAGCAACAAACGGATGAAATTAGAAATATATCTCTCTTAGCTCTCGACCATTTGGAAAATATAGCAAAGAACACCCATGAGCTATATGAGATAAATGAGAAGCTAAGCAAGATTGAAAAGAACACAAAAAATCTATGAGGTATGAGGAACGTAACGACATATATAAACTCTTCGTCGCGAGATATTAAACAGCGCTGGGGTATGACGCTCGCCGAAACATCGGTAACCGCACTCATGACCCCAGCGCCACTTAAGTCGTACATCACAAATAAGAGTGCGCTGAGTCATGGAAAGCAAGTGCTTACCGATAACGGCAATATGCCCAAGGTTGATGAACGTGACGTGCAGCTAGTATTCGCTATTCAAGCTAACACGCTTGCTAAGTTTCTCATGCAGTATCATTCATTTTGCGAGGAACTGAAAAAAGGCGCAATCGAACTCACGCTTCACGTATGGGAGAATGATAGTTATATGACAATTACTTATCATCTGAACTATGTTTCATGTAGTCAGTTTTCTGAGTATAATGGTAGGTTGGGTCGCTTTGTCTTGAAACTAAACGAGCCAAACCCAACCAATCGAACTATTGAATATTCAAGCGATATTGAACTATGATAGAGGTTGTAGATAAACATAACAATGTCCGCTGTATGGTAGAGGTGACTGACAAGTGCGTTTATAACAAGACGCTCATGGAGGACGAGTACATACTACTCTCCTTTAACAGTGACGTGCTTATCGGCTTCCAGAAGAAAGACTCTATTAATACTGAGTTTGGAACATTCTATATCAAAGACATATCTACGCCTGAAATTCAATCGGATGGCGGCTATTTATACGAGCAAAAATTTGTCCCAACTTGGGCATTTTGGGAAAGTCGCATATTATTCTACAACCGACAATTCGGTTTTGAGAAATCATGGAAAATGACACAACGCCCGGAGTACTTTATGGACATCGTTGTGCGCAATATCCAAGATGCAGGCTTCGGGCGTTATTCGTTTGAGATTGACGAGACGCTGACCGAAATGAAGTTGGTGGAGTTCGATAGTACAAACATCATTGACGCCCTCACCGCTATTGCTGAAACATGGGATACCGAATGGTGGATTACTGACACTGTTATACATATATCTAAATGTGAATTCGGCAGCCCAGTAACCCTAACGGAAGGCAATGAACTTGGAAATATTGAACGAAGTGACGGGCAAGATTCAACATATCTTACACGGGCCTACGTTTTTGGCGGAACACGCAACCTACCTACAAACTACAGAAAAAATAATGACAAAGACGTGGTTATAGAGGGTGTTGTGGAGACGCGGCTTAAACTTCCCGCAAACATTCCTTATGTGGATGCATGGGAAAATATGAACGAAGATGATATAGTAGAAGGCGTTATCGTTATCGATGATATCTACCCTCGCAACATTGGCACAATATCCGAAATCATAACAAAGAAATACACCGACAAGATAGAAAATGAGGATGGTACGACGACCTATGAAGAATGGAATGCATTTCGCTTTACAGACTCCACGTTGCCGCATTTTAGCAAAGACTATGTCATTGTCGACCAAGAGTTACGCATTATCTTTCAAACAGGAAAGCTCGCAGGAATGGATTTTGCCGTCATATTCAACCCAGATGGATACAACGAGAAAGAGACGACATCTCAAATATTTGAAATTGTTCGCAATGAGGATTACGGAGTGACTTTGCCGAGCGACACGTTCAAGCCAGAAGTGGGTGATACATATATTTTATATGGCTATGATACAAAGTATGTGTATGACAACCTCGTATCAAAGGCAGAACAAGAACTTTATGATAAAGCTACTGAAAAGGTTGCGGAAATATCAAAGGACAAGTCCGTTTTCTCTTGCCCAACCAACCAATTGAGATGTGCTGGGTATAAGCCCGATGACAACGGGGTGATGATACACACCACAGCCGATGAGATAGATCTTGACGTGGGGCAAGAGGTTGCTCTGAGAAGCACAAACCAATTTGGAAAGGAGAGCTGGATATCTCGTGTTAGTGGCTTCGAGAAGAGACTGGATAATAAGTATAACTGCACATATACCATTGGTGAGAGTAATACTTATAGCAAGACTTCTGATTTGCAAGAGCAAGTTGACGAGCTCACCTATCAATCTAAGCAACTGGCAAATGCGTACGGAAATTCCGTATACGTTGTGAAGCGTTACGATACGACTTCTCCGAGTGATACCAATGTGCCATCTTTTAAGCGCGCTCAATATGAGTTTTTGCAGCGCAATATTCCTAACACTGCCGAAGCAGTCATAACCTTCGCGCAAGGTCTCATCTCCGACGCACTGCAGTCATCGCAATTCGTTGACGGCTTCGGCGGCGCCGGTTACTCCGTCTCTGTCATTGACGGGCAGAGCTATCTTGTAATAGACAACGCCTATATACGCAACAAGGCGACCTTCGAAGAGCTCGACATCCGCAAGATTACCCATAGC
>CAVCAW010000175.1:0-2575 GCA_963600315.1 Bacteroidaceae bacterium
GCGGTATACTCATACAATGGCTAAGTGGTCATGTTGGTAAAGAAAGCGCTTTTCTAGTATATTTGATTGGTGCTTTTGTAAGTGGTTTTACGATGTGTATACTTAACTGCGTTGTCAATCCGATGCTTAACCTTCTTGGTGGTGGTGGCAACAAGGGAAATCAACTCATTCAGCTCGGTGGTGTATTCAACTCTACAGCTGCTGTGTGTGTGTACATAATCATGGGGGCACTCATTGGAGATGCCACCAAAGCCCATATTGCAGATGCTACACCAGCATTAATGATAGCATTGGCAATATTTGTAATCGCATTTATTATAATCTCATTCACAAAAATAGAAGAGCCTGAACAAGCTCCCGTTAATGTAGGACTCATTAAGGGAGCTTGCAGTTATCGTCACTTCGTTTTAGGAATTATCGCAATATTCCTTTATATGGGAATTGAAGTTGGCGTACCAACCTATGTAATGCAATATCTTTCAACCCCTCAAGATGCCGCAACCCCAGGATTAGGAATGGATGCCGGCATTGTTGGACTTATAGTTGCTGTGTACTGGTTTATGATGCTAATTGGTCGCTTAGTCGGCGCAAGTGTCGGAGGTAAGGTGTCAAGCCGTACTCTGATTACAATAGTATCTCTTGCATGCATTGCTTTAGTACTATTTGGCATATTCGCTCCGACAGATTGTCTGGTTAGAGTTCCTGGTGTTGACTGGGCAAATCTGAACATTATTTGGCAAGAAGTACCTGTCGGAATTTTCGCCTTTATTCTTATCGGTCTATGCACTTCCGTAATGTGGGGAGGCATCTTCAATATGGCTGTTGAAGGATTAGGCAAATATACCGCTATTGCATCTGGTATATTCATGACAATGGTATTTGGTTGCGCTGTTATGGTTGCAATTGAAGCGGGAGTCGCTGATGCTTGTGGTTCTTTCACTGCAAGTTATTGGGTAATCTTTGCTTGTGCAGCATATATTCTATTCTATGCACTCATAGGAAGTCGTCCATCAAAGAAAAGCCAAGGAAATTAATAATTAAATAGTGTTTTGTGCTATATCCGCATGCGATATGGCACTAAGCACTTATTTTATACTCACACTTTAAAATTGATTACTTATGAAACTTACCATCGAAGACGTAAGAAGCCGTTTTATCAAGCACTTTGACGGAACTACAGGAAACGTATATGCAGCACCAGGCCGTATAAACCTGATTGGAGAACACACCGATTATAACAACGGATTTGTTTTTCCTGGAGCTGTAGAGCAAGGTATTATTGCAGAAGTAAAGCCAAACGGAACTCGTTTCGTTGATGCGTATAGTATTGATTTGAAAGACCGTGCGAAATTCTCACTAGATGACGAAAATGGTCCTACTGCCACATGGGCACGCTATATCTATGGCGTATGCCGTGAAATGATGGCTTTAGGAGTGCCGGTGGAAGGTTTTAATACGGCTTTCTCTGGCGATGTACCATTGGGTGCAGGAATGTCATCGTCGGCAGCTCTAGAAAGCACATACGCTTACGCTCTCAACGATCTTTGGGGTGACAACAAGATTGAGAAAATGGAACTCGCCAAAGTTGGCCAGAGGACTGAGCACAAATATGTGGGTGTCAACTGCGGCATCATGGACCAGGCCATATCCGTGCTTGGTAAGAAGGGCTCGCTGATGCGCCTTGACTGCCGCAGCGGCGAATACGAGTATTTCCCTTGGAACCCAAAGGGCTACCAGTTAGTTCTCGTCAACTCTTGCGTAAAGCATGAGTTGGTAGGTTCGCCGTACAACGAACGTAGACTGCAATGTGAGCACGTAGCAGAGGTAATCGGAAAGAAACATCAGGAGGTTGCTTCGCTGCGCGATGCCAGTTTGGGGATGCTTGAGGAGGTCAAAGATCAAATCACCGATACCGAGTACAATAGAGCAAAATATGTAATCGGAGAAGTGGTACGCGTGCTGAACGTTTGCGACGCACTTCAGAAGGACGACTACGAGACTGTAGGACAGATGATGTATGAAACCCACTATGGACTGTCTAAGGAATATGAAGTATCATGCGAAGAACTCGACTATCTCAACGACATTGCAAAAGAGGAAGGCGTAACAGGTTCGAGAATAATGGGTGGCGGTTTTGGTGGTTGTACCATCAATCTTATTGCCACAGAACTCGTTGACAATTTCAAGACTGTCGTTACTCAAAAATTCGCTGACAAATACGGCAAAAAGCCTATTATAATAGACGTGGTAATCGGAGACGGAGCTCGCAAGCTCTGCTAAAAGTGATTATATGAGGTTGCACCTCTACCCCGTCTTGGTACACCTTCATATAAAACTATTGCTGTCCGGTAAAACTCAAAAGAACACAAAACATCTGCCCGAAGCCCTTTATAATAGAGCTTCGGGCTTTTTTTTAGCTAACCATTGGAAAGCGAGGATTCGTCGATGGCCAACCGGGAACCGATATTGAAGAGGCCGGACTGCATTCCTTTAACGTCATCGCTGCCACTTTCTATGAACGTTATGACGAAATCTTGAACTTCTACAAGAACCGCTCGTCAAACGCTATGGCTGA
>CAVCAW010000176.1:0-2533 GCA_963600315.1 Bacteroidaceae bacterium
ACGGATTCATTCCATTGCACTGCATTCAGTATTCAGTTCCAAAAAAAGTTTATGACATTCTACCGCTTTGTAGTTGGGGCTAAAGGTAATAGGAACAGTCGGATTGATTCTTTATTTGAGGTTCTCGGAGTTCCGCGAGAACATATATATCAGGGAGATGTGACCCAAGTGGATAGCCCTGTAGATTGGATAAGTATTGACAAAAATTTACAGTCATTCAGAAAACGCAGCATTGAATACATAGAAGATGCACTTGCCTAAGATTTGACACACAAATGAAAAAGTATATAATATCAAACGAATTAAGCCAGAAGGTTCTAATGACAGGTGTGAAATACAAGGATAACCATCCAGGCGGTATTTCTTCTGTCGTACAATATTGGTCTGAATACATTGAAGGCCTTCGGTATTTCCCGACATTTAAGGAAGGGCCGACTATTGGCAAGATAGTTTGTTTTGTCTGCTCTTATGTGAGATTGGCCTTCACGTTACTATTCGACAAAAGAGTAGAAATCGTGCATGTACATACAGCCGCAGGTACAGATTTCAAACGTGCTTCGAAAATCGTCTCGCTAGCAAAATTTCTCAAAAAGAAGGTAATTATACATTCACATGCTTCTCAATTCAAGGTTTACTATTTTGAAGCGTCTGCGTGCCACAAAAAGAAAATACTCCAAACGTTGTCTCAGGCTGATATCCTCATAGTGTTGTCAGAATCTTGGAAAGAATGGTTTGAATCGATAGGAGTAAATCCTGGAAATATTATCATTCTTCATAATATCACAGCATATCCTACTATACTGCAAAATAATGAAAATATAGAAAGAACAAATGAACGCCCCGTAAGATTCCTCTTTTTAGGGGAGATCGGTCAGCGAAAAGGGATATTTGACATTTTACGTGGCCTTGCGAAGCACAGCAAAGATATAATCGGTAAGATAGACTTGCGAATTGGAGGTAACAAAAATGAGGATAAATTGCTTAAAGCTATATTAGATAGTGGGCTCGATGGGGTCGCACGGTTTGAAGGTTGGGTAAGTGGAGAAAAGAAGATAGAACTTCTCAATTGGGCTGACGTCTATATCCTTCCTTCTTTCAATGAAGGTCTACCTATTTCAATATTGGAAGCAATGAGCTATAAGATGCCTATCATTTCCACTCCGGTAGGTGGTATACCGGAGGTGGTAGATAAAAAAAACGGCATTCTTGTCACTCCAGGAAACGAAGATGAGATATTCGCCGCTATGATTCATTATGCGGACAATAGGACTGAAATAAGCGCTCAAGGAGAAGAAAGCTACAGAAAGGCACAAACATATTTGCCAGACTATGTGCTTAATCACTTAAAACAGATTTATGATTCGCTTCTCTAATGTTGTTAATAAAACTCTTTTGATAGATCGCAAAGATGAGCAAATTAAATAATACTGTGGTGTTTGCCTGTAATCAAGGAGGACATTTTAGCCAAATGATGGCATTACATGAGTTGTTCGGTAAATATAAGTCGGTGCTTGTAACCGACAATGTGAGGGCAACGAAAGAAATGCCTGCATTAAAAGAAATCGGAGCAATAGAACTAATGGAAGGCGAATCTTCCAGAAGAAAAAAAGTTAAAGAGCAGGATAACGGTAGCCGTTGGTCATTCTTGGGAGTGTACATAAAGATGCTGTTTGGCAGTTGGCGTCTATGGAAAAAGTACAGGCCTAAAGTAATAGTATCGACGGGAAGTAATATAGCTGTACCCTTGTTCTTTGTCGGGAAACTGCATGGCAGCAAAATAATTTTCATTGAGACCAGAGCAAAAGTTTACGCCCGCTCTATGACAGGAATACTGGTACGCCATATTGCTGACCAGATTTTTGTGCAATGGCCTGAAATGCTTAAATTATATCCCGAGGCAAAATATTGCGGGACTTTAGTATAACGGATTATGGTATTCATTACATTAGGGACTCAAGGGAATCAGTTCCCTCGTTGCTTGCAGATGGTAGAAGAGCTGATAAAAGAACTTAATCCCAAGCAGGAATTCATTGCTCAACTGGGCAATACGTTGTACACATCCGATACAATCAAGTGTCTTGATTATGTGTCCGAAACGACATTTAAAGAGTACATAGCTCAAGCAGACGTTGTAATAAGCCATGCGGGCAGCGGCGCTTTGTTCAGCGCTATTCAGAAAGGAAAGAAATGTATTGCTGTAGCACGGTTGAAGAAATACAATGAGATGCTGAATGACCATCAAACTGAGTTGGTCCGCAAACTTTCAGAAGACGGATACATACTTGACGGCACATATTCCATTGTCAACGCATGGAAAAAACTAGACAGCTTCATACCTCGAAAATGCGATTTTGAATGCACACTGCCACAAGAAATAGGTGGTCTTATTGACAATTGGCTAAAACAATAGAGCTATGTATAGACATTTTTTCAAGAGATTACTTGACATCGTGCTGTCAGCCGTTGCGATGGTTGTGCTGTCTCCTGTTTATCTGATAATCTCAATATATGTGGCATTTACAATGGGATTCCC
>CAVCAW010000177.1:0-637 GCA_963600315.1 Bacteroidaceae bacterium
GCACTGGCAAGCCAAACATCAGAACAGCAGTCTCCCAATAAATTCAGTTTATCCGCTCCACTCCAGAACATCTACATCACTTCTCCCTTTGGCTATCGCAAAGATCCTTTCACTGCCAAAAGCAAGTTCCACAACGGCATTGACCTCCGTGCCAACTACGAACCGTGCTATGCCATGCTTGATGGAACCGTGGAGCGCATCGGCTTCGACAAGCGTTCCGGCAATTTCATCACCTTACGTCATGGGAACTACACCGTCAGCTACTGCCATCTTTCCCGAATAATTGTCACCAAAGGTACGTTCGTCAAAGCAGGAGCTCCTATTGCCATCACAGGCAACTCTGGTCACTCTACGGCTCCTCATCTTCATTTGACTGTCAAATACAAGCGCAAAGCTATCAACGCAAAGGCTCTTTTGGACTATGTAATACAGCATAAATGACGCAAGATTTTGGTATTAGACTGTATTTTGCCCAAATAAATCTTGGTATCAGGGTATAAATTCGACAAAAAGATTTTTGTATTAGGGGGCTTTTTGCGGTTGAAACAAGTGTAAATTGAAAATTATGGGAATTTTATATTGAAAATCTTGGGAATTTACAACTGAAAATTATGGGAATTTTGTAACTTTGCAGAAG
>CAVCAW010000177.1:751-1795 GCA_963600315.1 Bacteroidaceae bacterium
ATAGGCATCTTATGTATTACAATAGACTTGTAGAAAAAGAGATAGAATTGAAGTTAAGAACTTCTGGGGCGGTTGTTGTGGCAGGTCCAAAATTCTGTGGCAAGACCACTACTTGTATGCTTTATCAAAAAAGTTTTGTAAAGCTGAACACTAAGCAATCTATCACAATGGCACGTATGAACCCAAGGGGTGTGCTTAATGGCGAAAAGCCAAGACTTATAGATGAATGGCAGAAAGCTCCTGATATTTGGAACCAAGTGAAAGATGATTTGGATTTTGACTATCAGTTCGGGAAATATATTCTTACAGGCAGTTCCACTCCTGCGGACAAAACAGAGGTTCATCATAGTGGAGCGGGTAGGATTGCACCCGTAAAGATGCGTCCGATGAGCCTATGGGAATCAAAAGAATCTAAGGGCACAATATCCTTAATGGATTTGTTTGATAAAAAAAGGGATTACCCTTGGGATATGAACACAGAAATGGCCCTCGATGACATTGCTTTCCTTATGTGTCGTGGTGGTTGGCCTATATCCGTACAGGCACCCAAGGATATTGCTGTGGAAATAACCAAAAACTATTATAATGGCTTGTTCGTATTTGAGGACTGCGAAAATGAGAGATTCAGAAACAAACGCCCGGATGTATTAAGGATGATATTGAGAAGTTATGCACGGCATATTTCAACGGAGGCTTCTCTTTCAACCATTATAGCGGATGTACGCCAAAGCAATGAGCGAACGATGGATCCAAAGACTTTTGATGATTACATGGAGGCACTGAAAGACCTTTATGTGCTTGAAGATCTGCCGGCATGGAATCCCAATATACGTTCAAAGACCTCAATAAGAAGCACTCCAACACGACACTTCATAGACACATCTATCGCTTGCCGTTCTTTAGGTGTAAGTCCCAAAGACCTTATGCATGACCTGGCAAGTTTTGGATTGTTCTTTGAAGATTTTGCAGTAAGGGATTTGTCTATATATGCAAATTCCATAGGTGGCACGGTATCTCATTATCGTGATAATACCGGCTTGGAAT
>CAVCAW010000177.1:1887-2506 GCA_963600315.1 Bacteroidaceae bacterium
AGACGGAAGATGGGGAGCTGTAGAAATCAAACTTGGAGGGGATGATTTGATTGAATATGGAGCAAATTCTCTAAAGACGCTGCAAAATAAAATCATTGAAAAGAGTGAAGAACAAGCCCCTTCATTTTTAATGGTGCTCACTGCCGTAGGTGGTGCCTATCAGCGTGAGGATGGTGTATATGTTGCACCTATCAATTTACTCAGACCGTAATAAAACGCTCAAAGGCGGATGCCCAAGACTTTCCATCTTGCGCATCCGCCTTTGAATATTCACGGTGTTTCTATCCTACAGAAATTTATTCGCTCGCCTTTTTACTATCGGTGGGTTCTCCCCGTCATAATACATGTCATACTGCTTTTCATATTCATGAGCATTGGGACTGTCGCTCAGAATAAACCGCTTGCCGTCAGCGTAGCGTCTGTAAATAAACAATTCTGACCAGTATTTTGATTCTATCAGTACTTTCTTGCTGCCCAAAAAGCAAATGCCGTTTCTCATTCGTATCTCATCCCGTCGGTATTTTATTTGAGAATATCGCTCCAATGGTACCGTTGTAGCGGTCGGATGGTACCGTGCGGAGCGGATGCGTGGTACCGCTTATAGCGGTCGGATGGTACC
>CAVCAW010000178.1:0-2498 GCA_963600315.1 Bacteroidaceae bacterium
GCCTTGCTCTGACGGGTGATACCCATAGCTGTAACTACGACCTCATCAAGGCTTTTTGAATCTGAAGATAAAACGATTTTGTTGTTGCCTGCTTTGAGAACAACGGTTTTGTCTTGCATACCAATGTAAGACACTTTTACAGAGTTCTTTCCGTTAGGAAGAACCAAAGAGAAGTTACCATCAATGTCGGTAACCGTACCAGTATTGGTACCTACCACTTTGACAGATGCACCAATGATTGGTTCACCATCCTCTGCAGAGGTTACTTTACCGGAAACTTGAGTTTGCGCCAACGCCATTCCTAAACTAAGGAAGAGGCAGGCAATAAACGTCATGAGTCTTTTTTCCATAAATCTCTCTCGTTTAATTAATTAATAAATATATAATGTTTTATATTTCCTTCTCGTTTCTCCACCTCTTGCCCCGAGGTGGTGGGGGGATGCTCCGTGTTATACCTTATTATATATAGGAGCGTCGTAACTACTCAGTCTTCAAAGAACAGGGTACACCTATTCAAAGGAGGGCTAAAAGTTAGCTCTCCCTTGAAATCAAATCTTCGATAAAATTACTTTTGGGTACCATGTCCGAAATAAGTTGGTACAAAGCTGTGAATTTTGAAATGCCATTTCTCTTTGCAGTTTCCGCTATAGAATGGAAGCAAGCATACTCGTCGGCACCATCCTGTGTTCGGAAACCTCCAGAGACTTTGGCTTTCACTTTCAGTACCCTAATTGAAGCCTCACTTGAGTTGTTGTGGTGTGGAACTTCCTCATGCTCCAAGAAAGTGAAGACGTAGTCCTCGCAGTTTATCAGACCATTCTGCAAGACCTGGAAGTCTTTCGCTCCTTTTCTCTCATAGTCTGAGAGATCGGCATCCAAGGCTTCATGCAGCTTCTTCTTATAATATTCCTTGTCAATTTGCTCCAATGGCATCGTCTTGCTTTTATGTATGGCATCCCTTAGAAGCTCCTGAATGCCAGACGACCAGCTTTGCTCAGGATTCAAGTCGTTCAGATATTGCAAGTTCCTTAGCAGATGTACAAGGCACACTTGGTGTCCCGCCACTTGCAGCTTGAAGTATGTTCCATGGCGGTCCGTGTACAGAATGAGTCCGGCAAGTCGGTTGACGACATCGTGATTCTCCAGAGCTTGGATGCCACGTGACTCATCGGCAAACACATAGCAGAACTTAGGGCACTGGAGACACCAGAACCAGCACAACTTATTGTTGATGTACGTACCTGTCTCATCCATGCCTGCAGCTTTCTGCTTTTCGATGTAGTCCAAGATGCTGTCGTAAATAGGAGTCGCCTTCTCCTTGTTCTTCTTCAAAATGTTTTTGACAGAACCCTCAGAGAATGTAGACACCATGAAGATGTCCTTGACGATTTCCACAATTCTATTGTATGGGATGGACTGGACGACGGATAGGTATACGACCAAGGTCTGCAACTTAGAACCATACATGATCTTCTTGCAATTACCTGTGGGACTGTCTCCTATGACGGTTTTGTGGCAATGTGGGCATACTGTAGAATACACCTTGTGTTCCGTAATGCAAGGAAGAGACAGGGGACCTGTGATGTCAATGATCTGTATGGACTTCACGCAAGTCTGCTCAGCGTCGTCAGGAATAGCACAACCACAATGAGGGCATACCTCGGCCTTGTGATCTTCTGTTCCGTCCGGTGTCTGTGTCTTGCTGATGGAATGTCCCTCATGTCCTTTCTGACCTCCGTTTTTCTTGCCGGAAGGTTGTCGAAGCGACTTTGTGCGCTGGATAATTTGCTTCTTTATGGACTGTTTGGTTGGAGGTGTATCCGAGTTACTGCTGTCTTTTTCTACGTACTTGTCACCTAACTTCTGAAGTTCTGCTTCCAAAGCCTCTGCTTTCTTCTTGAAAGCATCCCTCTCTTGGGTAACACGCTTGACGGTTACATTGAGACGGGTGGTGTTGCGATTAAGACGTGCAATATCACTCTTGCTTGATGAAAGCTCACCCTTCACGGCGGTAAGTTCATCAAACAAGGCCTTGATTGCCTCCAATGGATCTGTTATTGCACTAATATCATTGTAACTCATGGGTGCAAAGTTACGTATTTTTTTTGATACCACAAAATGGCATGAAACGACTTTTAACAGGGATTTTTGAATTACCCAAAAGCCAATATCAGCTACAGAAGGTGATAATGCGCCAAGAGCGTTTTATCTCCCTATACCTACAGTCGAAACGATGAAGGATAAACAAGGCGTGGCTAAAGGGCATGAATAGGAGTATCGTCAGACTGAGAACCTGTTCTGTTGAGAGTAGCGAACTTGCTGAACAAGGCGATTTGCAACTTTATAGTTTCTTAACCATAAGAGGAAGAGCTGCCTGGATTTTACTAAAGGGATACTCATCAAGCATAAAGATGACTGAGTAGTTACTTTTTTACTTTTCTTTTTCAATCTTTTTCAGTTCCTTCTCAAATCTTCTGCGATACATTTCTCCCGCTATG
>CAVCAW010000179.1:0-2463 GCA_963600315.1 Bacteroidaceae bacterium
ATGTGAATTGAGACGCATACCAATAACCCCAAAGAAGATGGTGGCACACGAATTGTCGCCCATAATGTATAACTTAAAACAAAAAACAAAAGGACATGAAAAAGTTTTTTTATTTCGCACTTGTTGCGTTCGTATCTGTAGCTCTCGCAAGCTGCAACTCCAAGAAGTCTGACGCTACGGCTGATTCTGCTGAATCTACCGAGGCTGCTGAATCCTCTTCTGATGCTTCTGATGCCTTCAAGCCTTCTACCGATGCTGAAAAGCAGATTGTTGAATTAGGTATGGCTGCTTTCAAGGCTCTGATGGAAGGTGGAGACATTGCACAGTACACCGAGCCTGGCGCTTCTGATGAAGTCAAGGCGAACATTAACAAGATGAACAAAGAGAATTATGAGCGCGATCACAACGAATTCGGTTTGGTTGTCAAAAACGCCAGAGTTACTGATGTCGAGATAGTGGCTGAATTTGGCAGTGCAGGTGTCACCATTACCTACGACAAAGAGTACACCCAGGTAGAAGGTGCCGAACCCAGCACAGATACATGCTCCTTCGCCCTCAAAGAGGTTGACGGCAAGTATTACATCTTCTCTGAAACATTAAATCAGTAATACACAAGGAACCTTCGTATTGTCCGTGCATTGCGGGCAATACGAAGGCTTTTCCTTGTAAACACGTCAACACTCCTTATTGATTATTAGAACAACCCTTTACCGACGCATAGTGATGACAGAATCCGCATCCGTGCTATTTCTCTTCTAAAGGACAAACAACATGAAAGTTCAATCCACTCTTATTCTGTCAGCATTGTTTTCATTAGCCTTACTGAGCTGTGGCTCCAACAATTCAAGGGACACATCTTCCTCTTCTTCCAATGACGCTGCGCCCGTGGACAACAGCAGCGCCGCTGCGGCCGTGGACAACAGCAAGACCATTAATGGTCATAAGTTCGTGGATCTTGGTCTGCCAAGCGGAACACTTTGGGCAGAGACCAACATAGGTGCGGAGACCGCTACCGACAATGGCGACTATTTCGCCTGGGGCGAGACTGAACCGAAGAAATCATACGGATGGGAAACGAAATACAGTACGTCGGAAGAGAACATGACCAAGTACAACAAGACCGACGGGAAGACCGTTCTCGACGATGAGGACGATGTTGCCCACGTCAACTGGGGAGCTCCCTGCCACATGCCGACAGAGGAGGAATGCCTGGAACTGGATGATAAAGAAAACTGCACGTGGAAACTTGACACCTGCAAGACAACGTCCGGCTCCGATGTAGTTGGGTATAAGGTGACCAGTAACAAGAATGGCAACTCCATCTTTCTGCCGTTGACTGGCTTCTACTCCGGAGAAAACTTCTTGGACGAAGGGGAACAGGGTTTGTACTATTCCCGTACCCGCTTCGACGAATATGATAACTGCGGCTTGGGTTTCTCGCTCAAGACTGACGAGCCCTGGTGGTCCAGTATTACCCGTGCCCTGGGCTGCACCATACGTCCCGTGGCCAAACCGTAGGCTGCGGACTATGGCGAAAGTGAACTGATTGCTATTTTAAAAGACAAACAATATGAAAATGAAATTACCTCTTGCGCTGATTGCACTCCTTTCAGTGGCCCTTGCTGGCTGTGGCTCCAACAAGTCCAAATCCGCTGCCAACGACACGGCCAATTCGGATAGTGTCGAAGTGTCCGCCGACGGCACGTCTGCTTCGGATGCAGTTGAAGCGCCCGCAGACGAATGTGTCATAGTAAATGGCCACCAGTTCGTGGACCTCGGTCTGCCCAGCGGCTTGCTTTGGGCTAAAACCAACATCGGGGCAGAGACGGAAGCCGATTACGGCTCCTATTTCGCTTGGGGAGAGACGCAGACAAAGACTTGTTTCAGCAAGGAAACATATAAATACAATTGGCTTCATGAGGAATGTGGCGAATGGTATGACAAATATAACCCTGCGGACGAGGTGACAACACTTCTGAAAGAGGACGATGCCGCCTCGGTGAATTGGGGCTCTTCGTGCCGCATACCTACTCCTGCAGACTTCGAAGAACTCTGCAACTATGTAAACTGCAATTGGGACTGGACTTCAATGACCGCTTCCAATGGCTCTAAGGTTAATGGATGGAAGGTGACAAGCAGGAAGAACGGCAACTGGATTTTCTTCCCGACGGCGGGTTGGCGCCTTAAAAATGAGAACAGATACATCGGAGAGACCGGCAACTATTGGAGCAGCACTGTGGAGGAAATCGATGGCGCATATGCTTACGAATTAATGTTCAGTGACTCTCACTATAGTTGTAAAGGCAACCGGTCCCGCGATTTTGGCAATTCCATACGTCCTGTTGCCGAACCAAAAACTGCAGGCAAGACAAATGCAGCAGCTACCGGCAATACGCAAGACGATAAGATTATCAACGGCCATAGATTCATCGACCTCGCCTTGCCGAGTGGACTGCTATGGGC
>CAVCAW010000180.1:0-1722 GCA_963600315.1 Bacteroidaceae bacterium
ACGTATCAAGGAACACGCAGTCGAAGTTGACGAACGTGAAGTGTCCGCCAGCAAAATGCGTGTTGATGCCGTAGTCGAAATGGACATGCGGCATTATCGCCACGTTCTCCTTCCAACTGCCAAGCAACTCCTTTAGCATCGCTGCCAGCGCCTCCCCATCCGACGGGTCAGTTATGTTGTACTTCCAACACAACTGCCGCGCCTTCTGCTGTATCTCCTGCGGAATGCGCATCACGTTGCCGGCGTATGGTGCGTCGGCGGTGACGATGTTGCGCACGTCAAGAGAGTTTTGTTCTTCGTTCATTATATTATATTTCGCTCCTATGATTTATAACAGTCAATTATAGATGTTCATTTGACTTTTGTGCTATCTTGAAAAGGAACTATGTTCTTCCAATTAAATTTACTTCTGCGTAAACTTGCACTTAGGATAATTTGAACAACCATAAAAATTACCATAACGTCCATGGCGTAGCATAAGTTGTCCTCCACATTTAGGGCAAATGCCATTGTTAACCATGGCGCTATTTCTGCATTGTTGCCATTTCGTATTTTCTTTATGCACCTTGATTTCTTCTTTCGTATGTTCTGTATGATGTAACTTTAAAAGATTGATTATCCAAGCTACATTGTCATCCGTCATAACACGTTCATTATACTGAAGGATAGTAGGGTTCAAATCACATCTGTTTATTACTATATGATTGTCAACAAACACCTTTAAAGATGCATTATTATTGAATACAACTAGGGATATGAACTTGATTTGGAACGGTGCATCCTTTAATAGATAGCGCAAGAACCTTATATGTCCATCATTCTGTTTGATAGGATTATAAAATTTGTGTTTGCTCTTGTAGATGACTTGTGTCCAATATTCAGAGTTCTCACCACCCATTATCCAACCTTTGTATCCCTTTGTTTCAATTACGAATACGCCATAAGGTGAAACAACCACATGGTCTATTTGCGTGGAACGGCCATTGCTTTCGAATAGCAGGTCATTGAATATACAATATTCATCAGGCAGTTTCTGCATCTTGTTACTCACAAGAGATTCAGAAAACCGCCCTTTCCATTCTGGCATTTTTAATCTTAAAAAAATTGCCAATATGAGAAATATAATCGCGCCAATAGCTGTCATGTCTTAAACTCGCTATAAAATTCCGTAATATAATCGTTCTATTTAAGCTCCGAACAACATCTGTCCAAGTTCTTCTTGTCTAACTTCAACTCTTTCTGTTGGGAATATCGTAGAAGTAGCCAATGAGGTCTTTCTAGACAGCAAATCATCCAGTGTTTCATCAAATGACTTTATGCCGTCTTTCACTGCCATCGGATAGTAAACATATACGTCTTTTGTTTGACCGATTCGATAGGCTCTATCGGTAGCTTGACTTTCCTTTGCTGGATTCCAGTGTCTGCTATAATGAATGACATGATTGGCCCCCGTCACATTAAGTCCCATACCAGCTGCTACAGGTGACATGATTATGATGTTAAAGCCTACCACCGCCTGGAATTCATCGATGCTGGCTTGTCTAGACTGTTTATCAGGTGTGAGCCTTCTTACTATTGATGGTGTATCACCATTGATGATTTTACATACAATACCATATCTCTTGAGACATAACTTCTGGAGCATCTTCTGTGTTTCCTTTCTTTCGACGAAGATGATCACTTTTTCTTTCTTTGCCTTTATATCATCAAGGAATTTGACAG
>CAVCAW010000180.1:1755-2449 GCA_963600315.1 Bacteroidaceae bacterium
TTTGACAGTTGCCTGTAAACGGGCACTTGAACTGACGATTTCTTCCTCATCGCGAGTTGGCAATGTAGCATCATATAGATATGGATGTTCAGAAACTTCCCTGAGGTTCATTATTGTCACGAGCATGTTCGGCTGAATGCCACTTACATAGTCATTCACAACAGAAGTATATGTAGATTCCTGTACAGATGGCATTACAACCTTCTCTTTCTTTTCAATCTTTTCCGGCAGGTCCTTTGCGGCGTCTTTTTTCAAACGTCGCATGAAGTATACACCGAGTTTTTCGTGAACTTCATTTCCAAGAGCCACTATGTCTGTATCTTCTTTCTTCAAAGGATTCTGATATTTAGCAGCAAATGCTTTTGCATTACCGAGCAAACCTGGTACACAAAAGTCCATAATACACCACAAATCAAGCAATGAGTTCTCAACAGGTGTTCCTGTCATAGCTATTTTGAAATTACACTTGAGTGCTTTAGCTGCGTTTGTAACAAGTGTGCCCGGCGATTTTATTTTCTGAGCTTCATCCAATGCTACCACATCAAATTCTACAGCGCAGAAATTCAGTTGTGCTATACGCAAAGACTCATAGTTAGTGAGAATGATGTCCATTTTCTGCATCTTCTCTATTACGGTCTTGTCGAACTTACGCCCAACATTTTGTGACGTGAGCATTGAAATTCTCAAGCGCGGC
>CAVCAW010000181.1:0-2402 GCA_963600315.1 Bacteroidaceae bacterium
CGGCTATCCAGTACTGAAGAAACTCTACGGAAGGCGCCTTGATGTATGCTATACGGTTGATAATGAGCCTTTTTCCCCTATGGCGATAGGTCGCACGCTGAAGCATTTCGACCAGATTGCACAGTGGCAGTTCATTCAGAAGGGACAAAAAGAGTATCTGCTCAAGATTGTGATGCGAAATTCGGAGAGTGCAAAAGACTATCTCGCACCAGTCATTCCCGAACTAAAAGCGACACTGGGAGAATCTGCCGTAATCAACATTGAGCAAGTCAATGAGATTCCTGTTCTCGCATCAGGGAAGAGAAAACCGGTAGTAAACGAATGGAAAAAGTAACACGACATGGAAAAGATAAAAATAGCGTTGACTGGTGATGTATTAGTAACACATTACCCCCCCCATTATCAGACACTTAGCAAGATTAAAGATTTCTTTTCGTCGCACGATTGCGTGATAGGCAACCTTGAAACCGTAGTAAGAAAAGATGAAGGATTTCCTGAAGCTTTTCCTGGCGGAGGAAGTGTTTACTGTTCTCCCGATTGTCTGGAGGTATTGAAAGATTGGGGCTTTGACATGTTTGGCACAGCCAACAACCATTCCATGGATTATGGTCATGGGGCACTCTTGTCAACCATTCGTTACCTCGACGAGTATGGTTTTAAGCATGCCGGAACAGGCGCGAATCTTGCCAAGGCATCACAGGCTTGTCACTATGAGACATCAAAAGGACGTGTCGCATTGATTAGCGTGACGAGTTCATTCCATGACTCTTATCTGGCAGGGCCACAAAACGAGGAACTGTGCGGACGACCAGGTGTATCCCCACTGCGTCATAAGGCTCTCTACGAATTGCCGAGTGAAGACTTCAATCATCTAAGTGAGATAGCATCCAAATCTGGCATCAACTCCTACCACGACCAAGCGCGCAAGGAAGGATACCTTCCAAGCTGTGAGAACTTAAAATTTGGCAGTTTTGAGTTCAAGGAAGGCACACAGTATTCTGTCACGACATCACCCCTGCAAGAAGACCTGGAGCGAAGCCTCAAAGTTGTGAAAGAGAGCAAAGCCAATTCCGATATTGTAGTTGTTAGCATCCACTCTCATCAGTTTAACGGAGACAAGAGCAAATCGGCTGAATTTGTCGAGAAATTTGCAAGACAATGTTGCGATGAAGGAGCAGATGTTGTATTCTGTCATGGCCCTCACGTAATCAGAGGAATAGAAGCCTATCACCGAAGCATTATTTTCTATGGCATGGGCAATTTCATTTTCCAACACGAAGGCATGGATTATCTACCAGAAGAGACATACCATAAATATGGGTTAAAGCGTAATGACGTATCTGGCTTGAGCGCACTCTTTGCCAAACGCAGCAAGAATGGTACAGTTGGATTGAACACACAAAAGAATGCATGGAACAGTTTCCTGGCGAGCCTTGAAATTGATGACAGCGAGATTAACGTCCAGTTGTTGCCTATTGAGATAATGCAAGACGAGATATGCAAAGGATACATCGGAATGCCTCGCTTTGCAGACAACGATGATGTTTTAGTAAGACTCAACAATATGTCCAGTGACTATGGAACGCATATCGACATCGACCATAACATTGGAAAAATCAAGATTAAACGAAAGTAACGTAACGTTATGAACAAAGAGATATATGCACTGGGCGTTGGACACAACACACCAGTATTTATAGACTTGGCAATGGACTGTGGCTATGAGATAGCAGGACTGTACCATTACAATGGCGACCGCACGGGCGAGACCGACCATGGATTTACAATCCTTGGCTCTTTTGACGACCTTTTCTCCCTCGGTTCGCTGGCTGGCAAGTCATTCCTGCTTACCATGGGTGACAGCAGAATACGCATGGAATTAGCTAGGAAGATAATAGAATTGGGTGGCACAGTCCCGACACTTATCCACCCAACAGCTGTCATCTCCAAGTTCGCAAAGATTTCTGAAACAGGTGTGTATATCTCAGCTTTCACATATGTGCAAGCCGACTCCACTGTTGGTGACAACACAGTATTGCTCTCACATGTCAATATCTCCCATACCACACACGTTGGCAGCGGTTGCTTCATCGCTGGTGCATCAGTAGTGGGAGCTTACACGAACGTGGAAGACCATGTGTTCATTGGTCAGGGAGCTCTCAGCATCTCAGGCAAAGTTCCAACAATCGGCGAAGGTGCATATATTGGAGCTCGAAGCCTGCTCACCAAGAGCGTGCCTGCTCACGCAGTCGTAGCTGGCAGTCCAGCGAAGGTAATAGAACCCCACATATAGAATAAAACCAACCTCTGAGTATAGCACATTTTGTGAGTGACATGAGAAATGGCGGGCGGATCATTAAAAGATAAAACTATAAAAGGCACTGCGTGGAGCGCAGCGGATG
>CAVCAW010000182.1:0-2343 GCA_963600315.1 Bacteroidaceae bacterium
GTGAACGGGAAAGAACTAAAATATGTCATTGGCAAGAACAAAGCAGAATACGCTCAACTCGAACAGTCCGGAGTTAGGCAGTTGGATAATGAAGTTTTGAAGGACATGGTGCAAACCTATCTTTGCAAAGATAAATAGTAAGAAAATTATCGTTACGCAAAAAGACTGCGTACCGACATGGTAATTTTGCACCCGAAAACGTGGAAATCAAGAAACACGGCATTTTATCCGCATAAAAATGATTAACTTTGCAACCGTAATGCAGAAATAAAATAACAAACAAGATGAATACATCTATGAACATCCATAACACCAGCGCACAGCATCAGAGCTACCGAAGCTTTGAGCGGAGCTGTTATGCCTTTTGGTCTAGCCGCTCATATCAGCGTGTGTTTATGGGATTGTTCCGACGGGAGAATTCGTCTTGGGTGTCAGACTGCAGTTGTGCATAGCAAAGACTGACAAACATACATCAAGAAGATAAAGGAGAAGTCGGAAGGCCCACAAATGCTTTCCGACTTTTTTCGTGTGCCTGCCGGCACAAAGCGATTTCCTTTATCACTGGCACGGCACATCCATAAATAACATTATACGAATGGACTTAACAGATTATTATCACAGCCATGCCAGCAAACAAGAATGCGTTGATACGCTACAAAACAATAGACAAATGCCTGAGAAATAGGTTTAGGAGATGGACCATCGACGACCTCGTTGATGCATGTTCTGATGCGCTCTACGATATGGAAGGCATCATGAAGGGAGTTTCAGTAAGAACAGTACAGGGCGACATCCAGATGATGCGTTCCGACAAACTGGGCTACAATGCCCCAATAGAAGTTTATGACAACAAATTCTACAGATACGCCGACCGCGACTACTCTATCAATGATAATCCGCTAAATGCCGACGACTACGAATTGGTGGAGAAGGCGGTAACCCTCATTGGTGAGGTTCCGGAAGACAAGACGCTTTCTGAATTGAAGACGGTGCTAACCAAACTGAAGGGAAAACTGATGTTCGTTCTATAGAAGTTCTGGCTTCTCATGTCCGACAAAGATCAACTCAGTTTCCGACAATAGAGTTTATCATGGTCCAGTAAAGTACAGGCGCCTACTAGCTAATATTGTGTAAATACACAAAATCAGCTAGTAGGCATAAGGCATCAGTAGGGATAACCAAGTTCTACCAACTGAATTAAGTCTGCATATGGAAAGGGGAGTGAAATGTGATTCGAACTGATTGAACAGCGAGCGCAAATTGAACTTGTTCGAAATTTGCCGAGTCGTGAAATCAGAAGGCAAAGCCAACCCATGACCACTAGAGCCACAACCTGGCACTCTACCAACTGAGCTATACACTCCATGTAACATTGTTCCAGTCGGACTCGAACCGACACCTCCCGATCTGAAATCGAGTATGCTACCATTCTTCACACATCTTTAATTGTTATCGGTGTTCAGGCGTTTCACGGAGCTCACCATGGAACAAATTTGTTGGGGCGGTAGGACTCGAACCTACGAAGTCGAATGACGGCAGATTTACAGTCTGCTCTCGTTGCCGCTGGAGAACGCCCCAGTATAAATGTTGTTGCTCCTGATGGATTCGAACCACCACTTCAAGAACCAGAATCTAGCGTGCTACCCTTACACCAAGGAGCAATGAGTGCGGAGGCTAAAGGATTCGAACCTTTGAAACATTTTTGTCTGTCGGTTTTCAAGAGCGATGCAATCGACCAACTCTGCCAAACCTCCAATGTTTGTGATGAGGGTGGGACTCGAACCCACAACCTGATGCTTCGTAGACAGCTGCTCTGATCCAATTGAGCTACCTCACCAAATTTGCGGAAGCAGAAGGATTCGAACCTTCGGAACCTTTCGGTTCGGCACGTTAGCGGTGTGCTGGTTTCAACCACTCACCCATACTTCCTTGTTTTGTTTGACAATGCAAAGGTAGAAAGTCATTATGCAGCCTTTTTGCGCAACCCAAAATATTTTCAAAAAATTATTTGTAACGGCGTTGTTTTTGAAAAATAGACAGGCCAAAACAATGTCGCCATAAAAACACAAGCATTCAAAGAGTCGCAAATTTTACTACTCTCTGAATGCTTGTTATTACAACAGTTATGGTTAACCCAACTGCCTTTTTCGGATATTGACTGTTTTACGCCAGTGCACAAATCATTTTTCTGAAGTCATTGACATGAAACTTTACTCGTCCATTTTTGAGATGGAAGGTATGCGGCGCACCCGACAAACCCCGTGGACTGGAGTCCCAGAGGCTAACCAAAAAACTGTTGACAAACGATGTATATAGCTATAAAAGTTGTACCTTTGCATCATG
>CAVCAW010000183.1:0-2329 GCA_963600315.1 Bacteroidaceae bacterium
CTCCTCTCGTCCGGTCACTTCGTATGCCTCCATCAGTGCCGTAGCGCAGAAGTTGGTCGCCACCACGGTGGGCGTGTATTTGGGGAAGAGGAACAGACGGCGTGCTTGCCAGTCGAAGTTATACCCCCAGCAAGCGCCGTGGTAGTCACCCTTGCTCCGCAGGGTGAGGAGCAGTTCCGCCAGTTCGGTGATACGTTCCTTCACATCTTCTCTAGTGCCCAGTGTCCGCTCCCATTCCGGGTGCTTCTTCAAGGCGTTGTAAAGGTGACAGTAGCCAGAGAGGAACAACCCTATGCCCTTGGCGTTGTGTTCTTTCGGCACCAGTGCCAACCGTCTGAGGTTTACCGGGCATCGCTTGAAGCCTTGTATGATGCACAGCCTTAGCAATGCCGAATGTTTCAGCGGCAGCACTGCATGCGCCACTTTGGAGTTGAGCCCGTCATACGGGTCCCAGCCCATGAAATGTTCTCCTTCGCAATAACGCTTCAGTCTTGCGAAGGAAAGCAAGATGTCGTTGTCCAAACTAATATGACTTGATGGTCGGGTCGTTCTTTCTTATAAACCGGGCAGGAGAACCGGCCCATACTTCTCCTGCGGGTATATCGCAGTTCACCACTGAATTTGCACCCACAATGGCGTTGTCACCTATTGTCACGCCACCATATATTATGGCATTTGCCTTTATGCATACATTGTCTCCGAGTGTAGGAACTCCAGGATGCTTATGATTGCCCCCCCTAAGACAGCATGAACACCTATGCTACAGTTCTTCCCGATTCTGCAGCGGTTATGAATTAGTACCGACATACCTCCGTATGCCAGAGTCGTACCACGTCCTATTTCCGTGGAATAATGTATCTTGCTGTTGTACATCAGGAAGATTAAAAGTGTAATCAGTTTTGGCAGAAAAGGCACGTGATGCAACCACAGCCAGTGAGCTATACGGTATAAGTTTATTGCGTTATACATTTTTTGTTAATATGTTATATATTGACTCTTATGATTTGCATTCTTGTTTACGATGAGCCGGAACTTGCCTCTAATAGCATTTAATTGCGAAATTCTGGATGTTGCGACTGGAGATGAATTCATTTGCCCGTTTATAGTCTTCGGATGAGTAGCAATATAAGATCCACCGTGCCGATGACGATATATTTTCAATTACAGCATCAAAATAGGGCATATCAATTACATTCATGGAATGACCTCTCACAATTACGGTCTCAATCCCTGAAAGATTGCTAAAGAAATCAGAACACCTTTTTATTTGCTCCGGAATGTTTTTAGTCAGTTCATCCATATAGCTGACAATCTTACGCTTGGCATTTTGTTCAAAAGGAAGACCGTCTTCATCTCTGTAACACGAATTGGAGTCTCGATAATTGTTATGTCCAAGAACATAATCATCCTCATTAACCTTACGTGACCCATGGATATGGGTAATCTGACCAGAAGGTATCCCGTAAACTGTTTCTAAGGTCTCAGTATAATTGAACGTGAGATATAAGCTTTGCTTCGACAGCTGGATATATGGATTTGCAAACGAAATATCTATACTGTTGACCCATTGTTCGTGGTTTTCAATAAATTCATCGAGAACAGGCTTGAAAATGTAGTCTGGTGAATCTTCAATTGCAGCAATAGAACGTATTGTATGGTCATAATCTATTCCTTCGCTTGGCCGGCAGAAATCTAATATACGGTCTTCGTCATATTCTCCCAATGCCGTCTCTATATCTGCCCACAAGTCGCATTCATTGCGGCGAGCACCGTCACATTGGGCGCAACATTTGAAGACGAAGACGATCTCCAGCTGGAGGACGGCACATGGGGCGGCCTTGACGAGACGTTGGGAGGAATTTAACCAGTTTACGAACTAACGAAAGACAAAGAAAAGATGAGAAACATCAAGTATGCGCTGCACTCAGTCGCAGCGCTCGCCGTAGCCTCGCTCACGGCATGTTCCAATGACGACGGAATGGAAGAGAATCCGTCAGGAATACAGAAGACAGTTACCTTGACCGCATGGCAACCGGGAAGTGAAAGCCAGACACGCGTGGGCTTTGACAGCAACGGCAAAGCCTATTGGCAGGAAGGTGATGCTATAGGCGTTATCCCCAGTAGCGGAAACACGTTCAGTTCCTTTTCCATAACCTCAGGTGCAGGAACTGGCAAGGCCACCTTTACCGGCACGGTGACAGGAGAAGTAGGCAGCTATGCCGTCTATCCTTATAACTCCAAGTGTAAACTCATGAACAACACGTTGTACTACTATCTGCCCGACAGCTACACGTACGAGTCGGTTGACCAGACCTTTTTCCCCGAAGGC
>CAVCAW010000184.1:0-2288 GCA_963600315.1 Bacteroidaceae bacterium
TAAAAAACAATAGATTTTCTGTATTTTTGTTATCAAACATGACAAAATGATATTTTTCGATTGGAAAACCATACAACTTGTCAATTGCCGAAATTAATCTTTCCTATCACGGCAACAAATCTTGTTGTCCATATATCACATTATATTGCCTAAGCTAATGCTATTAGCCATAATCCTGGTATGCCTTTGCTGCTAAAAAAATATAGTAATGACAGCTTAATTTTGTGCATAAAACCAGCAACGTTTTTGTCTATATCTGCCATTATTGGCATAGCATGTTCTTTAGACGTTTCTCTACTAACATGCCCTGCATAAATAGCGATTCGAAAATTAAGTGACTTTAGTAGTTTTTTCCGTTCTCTGTTTTGTGTTAATTGCATTATATCATCACGTATGACTTTGTGAGCATGAATAATTTCTGTCACCTTGTCAGAGAAGTGTGAGCCAGTAATGCTGTCTGTGTGTAAGTAGATTCGATGATAACAGCCATTTAACCAAGTTTGTTTAGGTTTAGCTAGAAGTATGCGTAGTCCCCACTCCAAGTCGTTCCAATAATATAATGTTTCATTCCACAATCCATATATAAGAGCGAACGACCGCCTCAGCAGTATAGATTGAGTCGCAAGATTGTTGCAGAGGATTTGGATATTAGGATCCGAGTTGTATATCATTCTTTTCTTACGTATCTTTCCGTTAGGAAATACCACGTTTGTTCTAAAAGCTACAATATCATAGTTTCCCTCTTTAGCTTTTAGAAATACTTCTGGTAGCAATCCAGAAGAAAACTCGTCATCTGAATCAAAAAAATAGACGTATTCTCCTCTTGCATAGCGCAGACCTGCATTGCGTGCTGCAGCAGCTCCACATCTAGTCTCTTCTATTATTGAGATTGATAATGTCGTTGACAGCGTGAGCTTTCCACACAGTTTGTTGAGAATGTTTCTTTCACTAAGACTTGAGTTGTTGTCAACGAAAATAACTTCCACATTATCCATTGAAATATCCGAGAGACTACGGAATAGTCTTTCAAAATGAGTTGAACGGTTATAAAATGGTATAACAATGGAAATCGCAATCATAATTTATTTTGCAAATTTTGTAAAGTGTCTAATTTCCCAATGTCAGTTAGCTGTAAATGGCTCTGTTCTGTACCATAAATGTGCAAGTCTTTGCATCGGTCTATATAAAAATCCATAATTCCGAATTTGGATGGCCAATCACACATGCTATCTACTAAATTTTTGCTAACGACGTGAACGCCGGAAAACGCAAGCTTGGTGCAAGCGCTCACATCAAGATTTCTAAATGGTGTTCTTACTTCCTTTGTAGCAATGTTAGTCCATCCAACAAGACGCTTGTTGGTATCAAAGAGTAAGTATCTGCTAGTTTTGCGTTGGCTAACCAGCAACAGCGCATCATTGTCTCCTATTTGGTCGTACAACTCTTTCAAGCGAGCATTGCTGTAGATGTCTACATTGTGGAGCAATACTGGGGACTGGGATTTTTCAAACAAAGTAGTAGCAGCAAAACGAAGTCCTCCTCCTGTGTCTAAAAGGCATTCGGTTTCATCGCTAACGTTAATCTCCACTTTATTTCCGCCAAGAAGGTTTACAAACTCATTAGATTTTACATAGTCGATTATTTGATTGGAAAAATGGTAAACGTTGATTGTGATGCTGTCAAAGCCTTCTGATATTATTTTTTTTGCAACATGCCACAGCAATGGTTTGCCACAAAGTTCAACAAGAGCCTTGGGTTTGCTGTTCGTAAGGGGTGCGAGACGAGTTCCTAGTCCCGCGGCAAAGATAAATGCTTTTTTCATGTTTTGTCTTTAGGCTTAGTAGCAGTTTGTGCCAAAAAGCTTGCATTAAAAGTTATTACGGCTTTTCTGTGAATGCCATCTGCAACAATCGTAACAGGGTTGGTCAGCCTGACATGCCTGACATGTTCAGTTTCTGCTACTGCCTCAAGTCTATCAAGATATTTCTCATTGTACATGCCATCATCTCGAAATGCATTTACAGTAAGATAACACACGCCCAAAGATGTTAAATTCTGGAAAAAGTGTGTACCTTGAGATGGATCGACTTGATATACATCCAGCCCAGCCTCTACAATTGCTTTTGCGGCAGAAATATGCGGCCACTTAACAGGAATGCCAAGCCACTCGTCGCTACTACCCCATCGCCCTGGACCAATGTAGACGCAATGCCTATCTTCAGAGAGAAGTCGGGAGTTAATCTCTGCTATCTCGTCAGCAATCTGCGTGTTGTGTGAAGGATTAAAAC
>CAVCAW010000185.1:0-2282 GCA_963600315.1 Bacteroidaceae bacterium
ATAATAATCTTGCAGGGAATGTGGTAAGCGGTGTGAAAAAGCATCTTTTTTGTGACAGTACGATATTTTTGCCTTTGTTTTTATTTAGTATTTGGAAATCTTGTTATAACTTTGTTATTGTATCCGCACGGCTGAGTGTTGAAGTCGTACGCAGGGGAACGAGTTGTCTTATAACGAGGAACATGATTTCGGACAAAGGTATCTATGACTGCTTGAAGCAGTATTTCGGCTTTGAAAAGTTCAAGGGCGATCAGAAAGAGGTCGTTAAGAGCATTTTGCAAGGTCACGATACCTTTGTGTTGATGCCTACAGGTGGTGGGAAATCGCTATGTTACCAACTTCCTGCGTTGATGGAAAATGGTACTGCTATAGTGGTTTCGCCACTGATTTCGCTAATGAAGAACCAAGTGGATTCCCTGCGCAGTCTCATGGAGGAGGATTGTGTGGCACATTTCATGAATTCTACGCTTTCGCGCACAGAGCTTGCCGGAGTGCAAAGAGATGTGCTGGAAGGTAGGACGAAATTATTGTATGTGGCACCTGAAACTCTTGCTAAATCTTCCAATATAGATTTTTTCTCGCAGATTGATATCTCGTTTTATGCCGTGGATGAGGCTCACTGTATCTCGGAGTGGGGGCATGATTTCAGGTCAGACTATAGAAACATCAGGCCTTCGGTCAATTTTATATCCTTGAAGAAAAAAGGAGTGCCGAATGACAACGTCGGGAAACTCTTGTCTCTGCCAGCCGATGTGAGAAAAGCATTGGTCAATGACGCTTTAACAGCCGATAGCCTACTGGCGATATTCTCAGCACTCGATGATGAACACTCTGAGAGTCAGTGGGCGAAATTCTTTTTGTCGCTATGCAGAGACAGTGATGAAAATGGTGGTGAAACCGTGTTGTCGCTGTATGAAGTGGGTGAACACCTTGAGAAAGACCAAGTTGAGCCGTGTCACCAGACAATAAATCGCAGAGCTACAGAGATAATGAGGCTGTTGGTAGTGGCTCAGGAGGCTCTGATAAAGCGTCCGCCTATCATGGCTCTGACCTCAACAGCAACAGAAAAGGTTGGGGGTGATATAAAGAGGAATCTCGATTTGAGCGATGTGAATGTATTCAGAAGCTCATTCAATCGCCCAAACTTATATTATGAGGTGCGAACCAAGACGAAAGATGTGGATAAGGAGGTTGTGAAGTTTATTGCTTCGCATCCGCACAAGAGCGGTATAGTATACTGCCTAAGTCGCAAGGAAGTGGAACGTCTTGCTCAAGTGCTTCAAGCTAACAATATAAAGGCGGCACCATATCATGCTGGGTTGGAATCTCATGAACGCTCAAAGACACAGGATGATTTCCTTATGGAAAACGTCAATGTTATTGTAGCTACAGTAGCATTCGGTATGGGTATTGATAAACCCGATGTGAGGTTCGTGATACATTACGACATACCTAAGAGCATTGAAGGCTACTATCAGGAAACGGGTAGAGCAGGCCGCGATGGCGGCGAGGGGTATTGCCTTATGTTCTATTCGAGCAAAGACTTGCAAAAATTGGAGAAGTTCATTGAAGATAAGTCGAGCCAAGAACAAGAGATTGGACGTCAATTGCTCAAGGAAACTGCCATGTATGCTGAGTCGCTAGATTGTAGAAGAAAAGTGCTGCTTAACTATTTTGGTGAGGAGTACGACAGAGATAATTGTTGTAATTGTGATAACTGTAATAACAAAAATACTAAAGTGGAAGCAAAAGAACAATTGTGTAATCTCCTTAAGCTTGTAAGTATATTGAAGGGAGGTTTTGCAGAAAACCATATAATAGACATTCTCCTTGGAAGGGAGACTGATAAGGTGACAGAGTATGGTCACGTAGATTTGGATTTGTTTGGTGTAGGCGAGGATGACAGTCAACAAATGTGGCAGACCGTGGTAAGAAACGCAATACTCGCAGAGTATCTTGAAAAGGACAAAAAAAATAAAGGTGCTTTGAAAATAACCACTAAGGGACATAAGTTTATAGAGAACCCGATGTCGTTCGTGATTAGGAAGGACTCTGATGATGAAGGCGAAGATATGTCTGGCGTAGAGAGTGGTTGTGGAGCTGTAGACGATACTTTATATCAGATGCTGGTCGAACTGCGCAAAGAAAAAGCTGAGAGCATAAAGAAACCTCCTTATGTGATATTTCAAGACTCTTCGCTGTCGGCTATGGCTACGACATACCCTGTTACGTGCGATGAACTTCTCAATATTCCGGGGGTAGGGCAGGGTAAGGTAAAAAAA
>CAVCAW010000186.1:0-2266 GCA_963600315.1 Bacteroidaceae bacterium
TAATAAACGAGGTCAAGGAAGGAGGTTCAAAGGTGTATGAATACAGAATGAATGCACCGGTACTAGATTATTCTCTTTTTGAGAAATTACGCCAAGCAAGACTCCATGAACTTGAATCTATGGTGGAATACGCAAATACGTCAGAGCCCAGAATGACCTACCTATGCCAGTTTCTTGACAGCGTTGACAGTTCATGCTGTGCCCACTGCGACAACACGGATCTCAGACCGCTGACTTTTGTTGACAATCCGTTTTTAAGGAACAAACTACAGGAATTCCGCGAAACATACTTCCCAGAATTGAAACTGTGTAAATTGTTATTCTGCTTGTGCGCCGTTGAAACGGAGGAGAAAAAAGTAAGGTACAATATGAGAGTGCCATATCCTGACGTCATTGAAATATACAGGACAGACGAGGCTCCGCACGTTTACAATAGAGGCATAAACTATGCAGACTTCCCCAAGAACACCGCAAAAATAATAAAGGGATTGTACGAGAAGTATCAGAATGAGGAAACCACGCACATCACAAATGGAGTAGCAGCGTCTTATTACGGCGTGTCCAATGTTGGGGCCGCAATACATCGTTCAAAATATGAGAACGGCGGCGACTATCCAGACTTCCTTCTAGCCTTGACCCTTAAAGCTTTCGGAAAGACATTTGGCAAGTATCATTACGACATGGTAATGTACGTACCACCTACTGAGTCTGGCAATTTGGTAAAGAATTTCGCAAATAAGTTTGCAAAGGTGCTCAAACTTCCAGTACCCGACGCATTGATAAAGACAAGGACCACCCAACCGCAGAAGATTTTCCAAAATAAAGCAGGTAAGGAAGAAAACGTAAAAGATGCATTCGAACTGATAAACGGTATCGATGTGCGCGGGAAAAACATCATCCTTATTGACGATATATATGACAGTGGAGCAACACTAAAAGAGATAGCACGAATACTTTCAAGTAAAGGAGCGAAATACGTCACTCCAGTAGTAATAGCAAAAACAGTAGAAGGAACACCATCATGAATGAATTGACTTATTGGTATGCATTGGCTAACATGCAGGGTATAACAAAAAGAAGGAAGAACGACATATATGTAAATGCCTACAAATCGAACATTTCCATTGTGGAAATGTTCGACAACAGCAGCACATGGGACAAATTGGGAATGTCTGACGAGGAAATGTCAGCATTCACTATAGCTGGAAACGATTTGGTAAACTGCTCCTTCGTAGTGGAGGATTTACTCTCACAGGGATACAATATCATCCCTATGACGGATACGACATATTCTAAAAATTTAAAGAAAAATTTGAATAGGAATGTGCCCATGATACTATACACCAAGGGCAATGTGGAACTGCTCAACGAGTTGTCAGTCGCTATCGTAGGGTCTCGTAATGCCTCAGAAAAGTCTCTCCAGTTTACTGCTAATATGGGAAGGAAATGTGCAGCAGAGGGAAAAGTAGTTGTTAGTGGCTTTGCAAAAGGAGTAGACCGTATGGCACTTGATGCAGCGCTGCAAGCCGGCGGCAAGAGTATCATCGTACTGCCACAGGGAATAACGACATTCTCTTCCGGAATGAGACAATACTACCAAGCTATCATTCAAGGACGCCTGCTCGTAATAAGCACCTTTGCTCCAAAAGCGCCATGGACGGCAGGATTCGCTATGGAACGCAACCATTACATCTACGGATTGGCTAAAGATATATATGTAGCCCAAAGTGATGACAATGGCGGTACATGGGAAGGAGTAATAGATGGATTGCGTAAAAAAATGCCAATATTTGTACGCAAGCCAGATGACAATGAGAAAAATGCCAATATGCTGCTTATACAAAAAGGGGCTACGCCAATAGACTTCAACGGATGCATAATAGAGATGAATCCGGAAGACAAGCTTACCCCTAAGGAGAAAGAGGAGCGAGAGTTGCATGAGAAAATCAGACAACTTCTGAAAGGCAAAGAAATGTCGTCGAAGGATATTGCCGAGAAGATTACTCTGCCAACTAAAGATGCCAAAACTTACCTTCGCAAATTATCTTTTATTGACGAGCATAAAAAAAGTAACAAGGTATTCTTTTTTATTAAAGGGGAAGGCCCTGCAAGTGAGCCAAACCTGTTTAATTAAATATACTGATGTCACTGCTGTGTAAGCATCCGAAGAACTCAGCGGAAATCACGATGCCGCCGTCCGCGCTGCCATCGTCTACTCCCTTGTGGATAGCTGCAAGGCATTGGGAGTTGACCCTCGCGCCTGGAT
>CAVCAW010000187.1:0-2240 GCA_963600315.1 Bacteroidaceae bacterium
CCGCAGCACTGACCGCATAGATTTACGCGAGCAGGTATACGATTTCGCACGCCAGAACGTTATTACTAAGGACAACATACAAATGGAGATTGATGCTATGCTCTATTTCCAGATTGTCGACCCATTCAAGGCTGTCTACGAGATTGACAATTTGCCGATAGCTATCGAGAAGCTCACGCAGACTACACTGCGCAACATCATCGGTGAACTGGAACTCGACCAGACGCTTACCTCACGCGACACCATCAACACTAAGCTACGCGCCGTGCTCGACGAGGCTACCAACAAATGGGGCGTCAAGGTCACACGTGTGGAACTGCAGGACATCATCCCACCGGAGACCGTGCTCAAGGCTATGGAGAAGCAGATGCAGGCTGAGCGCAACAAGCGTGCCACCATCCTTACCTCTGAGGGCAACAAGCAGGCGGCCATACTACAGTCTGAGGCTGACATGCAGGCGGCCATCAACCATGCCGAGGCTGCCAAGCAGGAACAGATACTCAATGCTGAGGGCGAGGCAGAGGCGAAGATCAGAAAGGCGGAAGCGGAAGCCATTGCCATCAACAAGATTACGGAGGCGGTAGGCAGAAGCACCAACCCGGCCAACTATCTCCTTGCGCAGAAGTACATCGCGGCACTTCAGGAAATGGCTGCTGGCGAACAGACCAAGACGGTGTTCCTACCCTACGAGGCTACCAACATACTGGGAAGTCTGGGAGGCATCAAGGAGTTGTTCAAGACGAACTCTTAAAAAAATTCGCACTATGGCTAGAAAATCAAATCTGGGTATCCCCGGCCTGTCCTTCTCATGGAAACGGGCTTTGGGGATAACCCAAGCAAAACAGAAGTTTGCCCGCGAAACGGGAATTCCTACATCAAAAGCCGGACTGGAAAGAAAAGTCGGCAGTATGATACTCGGTGCCTTGTTTGGCAGAAAGAGGTAATTCCTCCAAAAGACGTTGTTTCTCTGATTTTATTTGTACTTTTGCAATGTTATTCAGACTTTTGCTCGCATTCGTTTCGCAGCACTATGTATAGTAAAAATCTGGCATAACCAACCCCTTGGCAACAAATGTTGCCCAGATACGTAAATTAGTCCAATAACAATGTGCTGCGTATTTAATGGAATTATGAAATGTCCTAAGTGTCACAATGAAATACAGAGTGGATACAAATTCTGTCCACACTGTTCTGCGTCATTAACCGCTAAAATAACATGTCCCAGTTGTGGTGCTGCAGATATACCCCAGGACAGTAAGTATTGTCCGTATTGTGCAGCTCCATTGGCATCTCAAAAGAAAGGAGGACAGCCCCATGTAACAGGCACGTCTCCTGTCGATGCCTCAAAAGTAGAGAAAAGAAAAGGAACGCTGACCTTTTACTATGAAGGCACGTGGATCCTTTTCGATACAAAGTACGAGTTGATCTATAACGGCAAGCATGTCGCAGATTTCTCTTTCAAGCATCCTTTCAGAATAGAGCTCCCTATCGAAAGCGAGAAAGTTACCATTAGAGTAAAGAAATCAATCTTCGGAGTTAGCTGTGAAGCAAAGTTGGATCCGTCAAAGAACTATACCTGTCAATTTATTTACATTAGAAATCCCAGACAGTTTCATCTTGACATATACGATGAAAGCGGCTGCATAGTATATTCTGATTGATATTTCTATCATTTTTAAGGTCACAAGCTGTGACCTCAAACAGGCCCAGTAGCAATTGTCCGTGGGTAGTGTCTCCTATCCACAGACATTTGCTATTGAGCCAAAATATTACTAACTTTGGCACTCGGAAACAAGACTGGAGGCCAGAATGAGGAAAGCAGCCAGACCTACCCTAGACAACCTAACAATATAACTACACTTCAATGATTGACCATACAGAACCTACAACACTGCCCGCAAGCAAAGACGACAACATCAACCACTTGGCTGACAGTATCGCCCATTTGGTAGCTGATGCCCGTGCGAGAGTGCTGCAAACCGTAAACACGGCGCTAGTAGAAACCTATTGGCAAGTGGGACGATACATAGTGGAATTCGAACAGCAGGGTAATGCAAAGGCTAAATACGGTGACAATCTGCTTACATCGCTTGCCAAACTGCTCAAGGCAAAATTGGGAAAGGGATTCAGCCGACCAAGTCTCTACAATATGAGACGATTTTATCTGATGTATCCAAAAATCCAGACAGTGTCTGGAAAATTGAGCTGGTCGCATATCTGTGAGCTTATCACTATAGACG
>CAVCAW010000188.1:0-2186 GCA_963600315.1 Bacteroidaceae bacterium
AAGCAGCAGCGGTCGAAAAGCAAGGCGGCGAAGAGCCGAAACCCAACGACGGCACGCAAAAAACAAGCAAACAGCCGAAAGACTTCACCCAAAGCAAAGAGCGGCCGCAAAAGGGCGAGCGCAATCAACGAACGTGACATTTTGTCAGAATGGCCGAAGGGGGGCAAATCTGGCTCGGATGTTGAATTTATATTGCCGAGACGAGCAATATAATCATCTTTGCATCGTTCAGAAATCAGAAAAAGATCTTCTACCATGGAAATCAAGAAATATCTGCTGGCGATAGGAACCAGCATGGCGTGCACCGCATTTGGCGCATACCTCTACTCACGCTACGTGGCGGCGCAGCCACAGCCCACGGCCCTCACTCAACAGGTTGCGCCCGTCCACAGCGTAGCATACGGCACGGCAGCACCCACAGACTTCACCGACGCTGCCGAGATGACAGTCAACGGCGTAGTCCACGTCAAGGTATCGCAGAATGCCACGTCCTCCTACGAAAGCACCGACATCTTCGACTTCTTTTTCGGCCCCGGCTTCGGCCGTCAGCAACAGAAGTCGCAACCCATCCAAGGGGCGGGCTCGGGAGTCATCATCAGCGCCGATGGTTACATTGTGACCAACAACCACGTCATTGACGGAGCAGACGACATCGAAGTTGTGCTGAACGACAAGCGAAGCTTCAAGGCCACCCTCGTAGGCACCGATCCGACAACCGACATAGCCCTCATCAAGATTGACGCAGACGGGCTCAAGCCACTTAACTTTGCCAATTCGGACAACGTCAAGGTTGGCGAATGGGTTCTTGCCGTCGGCAACCCGTTCAATCTCACGAGCACAGTAACGGCTGGCATTGTATCCGCGAAAGGCAGGCACGTGGGCATCAACACTTCAAATATGGCCATCGAGTCGTTTATCCAGACCGATGCGGCAGTCAATCCCGGCAACAGTGGCGGCGCACTCGTAAACACCCGCGGTGAGGTTATTGGCATCAATACTGCCATCGCGTCCCCAACAGGTTCATTCTCCGGCTACTCTTTTGCAGTGCCTTCCAACATTGCGCAGAAAGTAGCTCAAGACCTTATGACCTATGGCGAAGTGCAGCGCGCACTCCTTGGAGTCACGATTGGCGAAGTTGACGCATCAATGGTTAAGGAACTTGGACTCGACAAGCCCGAAGGTGTAGTCGTGGCAGCCGTTTCTGATGGTGGTGCCGCAAAAGATGCCGGCGTCAAGGAGAAAGACGTAATCACCAAGATTGACGACGAGGACATCAACTCAGTCTCCGAACTTCAGAGCCGCGTGGCTCAGCACAGGCCTGGCGACTCGATCAAGCTCACCATTGTCCGCAATGGCAAGACAATGGAGCTCGTAGCCACACTGCGCAATGTGCGCGGCACGACAGGCGTAGTCAAGGGCGCAGACTCAGAAATGCTCGGCGCGAAGCTCACCCCCATTTCCGAAAAAGAGTATAAGGAGCTCGGCCTCCGCTACGGTCTGAAAGTCGAGAGCCTCTCGAACGGAAAGCTCAAAGAGGCGGGCGTACAGGAAGGCTTCATAATCACAAAAGCCAACCGCATGCCGGTGACCACGGTCAAAGACTTCCAACAGGTTGTAGCATCGACGTCAGACGGCCTCTTCATAGCGGGAGTCTACCCCAACGGCCGCGTATGCTACTACGCCATCAACTTGCAACAATAGGCAGCAGCAATAGACAACGTCAGATAGAAAAAAGTGAGAGCCGCGCCCTCATCTCCACATCAGGAGATGGGGGCGCGGCAATTTTCAAACCATCTTTTAGCTCGAGAAATCTGAAGGGCAAACAAAGCAAACAAACAATTGCTACGCGGAACTTCAAAACCACAGAAAATGCTGACTCAGCGACACAACAAAAGGGGAAACTGAGCGTTAAATTTGAAAAACAATCAAGAGATACACCCTTTCGCCACACACATAGGCCTTCAAAGAAGCCATAGGCAATAGGGAGAACTCTACTAACGTTCCCAATTTTCTAACAACACAAAATTTGTAGAATTATGAAGCCTCAAAAGAACCACATTTTCTGTCCTCAATGCAACAAACACAAGATGCAATTCACCACAGCAGAGGAGGCCGACCGCTTCCTGTCGTACAACTCCGACGAGATTCTCGTAGAGAATGGCCATGCGCCCATCCGCAGCTACTTC
>CAVCAW010000189.1:0-2162 GCA_963600315.1 Bacteroidaceae bacterium
TTTAAAGCTATTTTTGCGCACACAATTCTTGATTTTCGAGACTTTCCCACTTCCTCGTCATTGCGGCAGTCACTTTGCTATTTATCAAACCAATAAAAGACCACTGCGGTCTGCCAACATCATAATTCGTCGGCAGACCGCAGTGGTCTTTTTTGTTGTCACTTGTTGCCGTCAAGCCATGTGAAGCGGCCTGGGCAGTAGTCGATGTCCTGGCTGAGGTTGCGCATGCCCATTATGGCTGGGGTCAAATGCTTGCCGTAGAGGACGACCTTGAGCGTGAGGCTCTTGCCGGCGGCTGTAACTTGATACCAATCTTTACCCAAGTAGGTCACGGTGTGGGTGCCGGCAACGAAGTCGCTGTAGCTGCAAGGCAGGAACATGTCGGTGCTGCAGTCGTTGGCTTGCACCAGCGAGTCGGTCATGCTGGCCAGGCGCCACACCATGGAGTAGCGATATTTCTTCTGGATTGCCTTAATGTCGTTGTCAGACTCCATGATATCGTGATAGAAAGTCTCCACAAACGCCAACTTGAGGGCATTAGCCTTGGTCTTGAGCTTATTGAAATCATCGTCTGTGACGAATTGGGCAGGCAGAGACTCTTTGTAGATGAACGGACACATAAACTGCAGGTACATGAACTCTGTCTCGTACTTGTCGCAAGCCAGCATTTTGGTACGGGCGGAGGATTTGTAGCTGGTGCCGCTGACCGAGATGTTCATTTTGGGATTTTTTACTTCCACGATGATGGGGTTGAGGTATTTGCCAACAAGACCGGTCCGGACAGACACCTTCTCACCGCCTTCCGGTGCCACAATATCATACCAGCCATCGCCCCTATATATAATATTGTAGTTGATCTGCTCGGCGTCAATTCCCTTGGTAGGCTTGAACATCTGCCAGCCGCCAAGGGTCTCGTCAAGCGAGTCTCCCGCTGCCGACTTAAGTTCTCGGAGCACCTCGCGGTTCATCAGAGGCGCAAAGCGCTTCATGAATCTGCTACGGTCAAAATTGCCCTCGCACATGTCTCCAACCATCTGACACAGGTTTCTCTCCGCCACGCTGCGCACTATGTTACTTGCGTCCTCAACGTCGCACTCCGACACGTAGCCCTCCGGGCAAAAAGCGCCTTGACTATAATCACTAACCATAGAATGATTGTGCGTTTTCGCTACTTTTGCCTTTATGTAGCGCATTGGCTCGTTGTCGTCAATTTCAGGGATTAGCATACTGGGAGTTGGAATTCCACTCATGTCCATGCCGATAGGATAATTGAACTCCCTTGGCCAATGATGAGGCCTTACCACAATAGCGTTTCCATTCATGCTGAACGGTTGCGTGTAGCCTAGATACGTGAGTTTTGTTTCGTCAAAGCACGATGTCAAACAAAGCAAAGAGATTAGTCCACAGATGACGCTGATATTTCGCATGATTCAAGTTCAATTTTTCTAGACAGGCTGTCCAGGTTAACTATAAATTTGAATTTCACAACGATGTTTTTGTATTCGGTTTTCATTATACTGGAAACAACATTTCCGGAACTGTCATACTGAGTTTCTTCCACATTGAACTCTTGGTTTGCCAATCCTGCGGAAAACTCAAATTCTGTAATTCCTTCTGAACTCGTCGTGCTCGTAGAATAACTTTTTGAAGATATCAAGAAATTACACAAAAACGGCTTATAATAACAACCGTCTTGTTTTGTCCCAGCATCAATGCCATAACAACCGATTGACACGTTTTGGACATACATGTGTACGGACTTTAGAATAGGCGTACCCGCATAACTGCCATAGACAGGATATACATCCCAGCTGAACTCACAGTCTGCCCTCCAAGACCCGCCATATTTTGATTTGATTGTTTCTGAACCACTGCCAAAAAAACTTTCATCGTCGGAACCACTGCCCGAACCGTTGTCCGAACCAGAGCCATCTCCCGATCCGTTGCCGGAACCACTAGGCTGGAGTCTAGCCACCACACCATTAACTTGAAGACTTGCCACCTCGTTTGCTGGCGCAAAGCCAACATTGACAATCTTCTTCATTTTCTCATACTTTTAAAAAGTTAGACATTTTTTCTCTTACAAAGATACTTTAAGGAATAATATTGCGCATGTTTTTTACAGCTGTTTTTGCACACACAACTCTTGATTTTCTAGACTT
>CAVCAW010000190.1:0-2151 GCA_963600315.1 Bacteroidaceae bacterium
TTGAGACCCTGGGCAGACCACTCGTCAACGTGCTCCGCCATAGGCGAAGACGGGGTGATGGGGTAGATGGCTGCAACCTCGGTAAACATGTACGCGATGTGTGCAGCGGCCTCGTTTCCATCACAAGTGATGAATTTCTTTTCTTTTGCCATTTTTATGACTAACAATAAAAGTTAATGTATCGAACTGATATTTTTGTGGCACCCCGCTTGAGCAGGAAGTCGATTATATCCTTGTTGTTGAAAATTTGTGTGGGTGTTAATAGAGGAATCCAAAGAGCCATAGTGGAATCTCATTCCCATGGCCGACTTCTATCATCTCCCTTGCCCTGATTGTCTGAGCGTCTGTCTTGGCTTTCGTCTTGTCTCCGATTGCAAAGCAGCGTTCTCCGTTGACGCAGAAGTCTCCAAGCTGCGCGCGCTCTACGGTATTGCTATATCCCAACTGGTTGAAGAAGAAAGTCTTATGTAGGGCGTTCTGCTCTACGCCACCATAATTGCACAAGTACATCAGATTCGGATTCTGCATATAGATGTGCGCTGGCTTCTTATTTCCACTGTCCCCAACTTGATAGAGCAAATGTATCAATCGAGCGTGCTTAAGGTAGACCATATAATTCATCACCGTAGCGCGACTCGTGTCGATATCACTCGCCAATTTCGAGACATTGGGCTGGAATGGCGTCTGCTGAGCTATGAGATAGAGCAATTTCCTAAGCTTAGGAATCAACTTTATGTCTATCTGTTGAATGTAGCTAATCTCAACCTCAAGCACAAAGTTTATTGTCTTGACAAGGTCCACATACACATTCTTCTGACCCAAGAAATATGGATAAAAACCATGCCTCAAGTAATCGTTGAAGAATGCCAAGGGCTTCACCTTCTGAGATATCTCCCGACTTATCTCCTCATGATGGGTGATGATGTCGTCTAAAGAGACCGTAGGGAAGTTGTTGCCCGACGTGTAATTCAAGTATTCTCGGAACGAGAAGCCTTCAAGACTATACACGTTTACGAGTCCACGCAGCTGAGGGTTCTCTTCTTTTAGCCTCATTACTGGTGAACCAGTGAAAACTATATGTAAATCAGGGAAATTGTCATAACAAAAACGCAACTCATCCGACCACTCCGGGTATTTATAAACTTGGTCGAGTAGCAAAGTATGCCCACCAGTCTTGACGAATTCGTCCGCCAAGGATATGATGCTGTGCGTTGAGAAGTAAAAGTCATTCATGTCAGCATACAAGCACTTCTGTCGTGTGCCAAGTGTCTTCGCATAATTCAGCAAGAAAGTTGTCTTGCCGATACCGCGTGAGCCTTTTATGCCAATCAGACGCGAGTCCCAGTCGATGTGGTCCATCAACCCGCGCTTGACCCATGGCTTCAGCTCCGACACGAGGTCTCTCTGTATGTTGAACAATGTTTGCATCTCTGTGCGTCCTGCTTTTTCAGGTCCTTTACCGTGCGATGAATTGTGTTTTAAACGCGCAATCTCGCCGCTGTTTAGAAAATAACAACGTGAGCTATCATCAACATCGATGCGCAAAAATAACAATGCAAACGATAATATGCAATCTCCGCTTTGCAAAATTGAGCCTAAATTGCTATTTGAAGCGGATATAAATAAAATTTAATATGCTTGTTTCTTCTCAACAAAAATTCACTGCTCATGTGCTTTGTCTGGCTCCAAAGTTTATGACAATTTGTTGTCAATGGTGATTTGTTGCTTCTATTGTCCGTAATTTTTCTTAATTTCGTGTGAACGTCAGAGCCTAAACGCATTCTTTCTGACCGATGTTTTACTAAACATACTTGAAATCAAAGAAATGGAGCAGATTGCGGAGCCAATCCCACGCGACATCCTGATGGGTGAGTTGTCTAAAGCGCGTTTCGTGAGGAACACAAATAAGGGTGGTAACCTTATTTATGATTTTTCTGCACGTGAGGCACCTGTGCTTATGCAGGAGGTCGGAAGGCTGAGGGAACTAGCTTTCCGAATGGCAGGCGGCGGTACTGGTTTGGCTGTCGACATCGACGCTTGGGATGAGTCTGATATTCCTTTCCGTCAGTTGATCGTCTGGGACCCTCAGGATCAAGAGATTTTGGGCGGTTACCGATATATTCTGTGCAAAGATCTCCCTCAGAATCAAGA
>CAVCAW010000191.1:0-2143 GCA_963600315.1 Bacteroidaceae bacterium
ATTTATTGTATTGAATATTAAATATTTGAATACTTTTTAAGGGTCGACTAGATAATTCCATTTCTAATTTTTAATTTTATTTTTGAAAAACGTTTCATACTTCTCGTTTCCGAGATTTATAATGAATAGGTTACATTTCGCTCGCGTCAATGCCGTATAAATCAGCGCAGGCTTATTTTCTCTTTCTTCAATACCAAAGATATTCTGATCATAGTGTTTGTCATTTCTCGGTTGTAAAAACAATATGACAGAGTCACTTTCCCAGCCTTTAAAACTTTGAATAGTAGACATTTTTATCTCGTCGCAGAAAGTTGTAAAATGTGTCTTTGCAGCCCGTCTTATATCATCCAAGTCTTTCTTAATATACATGGGACTTGTTTTCTTGCGGACTTCATCATATTGCTGTTTAGTCTCAAAATTAATCATAACTTTTTCATTGGTCATTATTCTATAATGATAGGCCAGCTCCCGCAATATGTTTATTGATTCTGCCATAACTACAACATCCCGAGAATTTAACTCGTATGTATTGATAATCCCTATTACATATTTTGCTAGTTTTTCAGGATTTGCACACTTGCCAACATTTCCATATTTTATGAAATAGTTGTCAAACATATTGTCTGGCAATATGATAGGTGGTATTTCGTCAGACACAAATTCATGAGCAAACATAGAAGCGACGGTTGCAATCTGTGGATTTTGGATACGCATAGACATCCTTTCACTGATTTCAGGCCATCTACCAGAATATCCCATACCTCTCATAGGTGGCATCTTAGTTTCTTCATCCATTTCGCGATCAAACACGTTCTGTTCTCCATCGCCAAATACAGACACCGTTCCATTCTCGTTCAAGAAATAAGTAATTATGGAATATAACCATGCCTCCTTAAAATCTTGAACTTCATCGATTATAATAGTTTTATATCGCTCGATCTTGCCCGCATATGGCTTGAAGAAATCTTTGTCATCCCAATCTGGCAATGACAAATTCTTGCTGGTACACAAATTTGCTTTTGATTTGAAAAATTGGTGATAGCTGACAATTTCAAACATGTTCATAGAGAAGTCCGCAGGTACTTGCGCTATTCGCATTCTAATATATTGTATAAGAGATATATTGAATGTAACAATCAGCACTTTCTCTCCAGTCCTCAAATGTTGCTCCACTGCGCGGTTTGCAACAATTTGAGTCTTTCCGCAACCGGCAACACCCTTATAACGTATTCTCTTGCGTTCGTCACGAACAATTTTTTCTTGTATCTTGTTCAACTTGAAATTTTGGATACCATCATTGTACGAATGCCAGTTACCCATGATTGCTTTTACAAACTCATCATAATAATCGTATTTAAATCCTCTGGAATTTATATTATTCAATGCCGCGAAAGTGTTTTCATCGTCAATAACAAATGTAACATATGCAAAATAGTCTTTTTCCGCATGTTTCGGATTCTGCTCTTTCGCATTATCGTTCATTTTTTTATTAGCATTTACAATAGCTTCCTGTAATTCGTCATTTGAGAGCCCTGGCACATAAATTCCCGTTTTTATACAATTAAAAACACTTTTGTTGACGACTGCATCAATCTTGATTGTTTTAAGTAGAGAATTGAAAATGTTGGATTTAATAGCTTCTAAACGAGTATATTCTCCTGCAAGATTTTCAATATTATCACAGACATTTAGCAAAAGTATACCTTTGCTTATACCTGCTAGAACTATGTCAACCTTATCTGAATTTACAGAGGGACGGAGAAAAACATCATATGAATTTCCACATTTCACCCGAAGCAAATTATATAGATGCAACAGACTATCACTTATTATGCCTTTCATGCAATTTGCTGCATAGTCATAGTCATCTGTGAATTCCTCTTCGTTCGCACATTCATCATACGCGCGATTGATTCCAGCTCCTCTTTGGTGCATGAAGCAACGCGTTTCACATCCATAAGGATGATGCGTCTTCGTTGTATATGCGTACGGATAGGTACTTATAACGGAAATGAAATCCGGACTATTAAAATATCCGCAAAAGTCACTGATACGTGTATTCGTGCCTCTGCTAAATTTAGGACCTATACAAACCATATAGTTTCTTACAGCCAAAGAGGACGTCTTTTCTGCCATCCATTTC
>CAVCAW010000192.1:0-2142 GCA_963600315.1 Bacteroidaceae bacterium
TCTTCAGGATTGAGCCAGATATGAAGTCGGCGGGAAACAAGATTATCTCCAGGAACGGCAGACACAACCCACTCAAAGCGGAACTTCGATTTGTTTATATCTTCGTTTATCTCGTGGATAAGGACTATCAGTAATGCAATCTCTGTGTCGGCGTTGTCTATATCTTCTTTTGCATAGGGCGACGTTTCTGCATTTTTCTGCGAAGCAATGATGGATTCGAGGAAATCCCACATACAATGCTTTTGAACTATAGACTCCCTAAATGCTTTAGAATGATTACTGTCGGCAATATGGTCAAACGACTCGTCTATTTTGCTATAGCCCCGGTTAAATGAATCATCCTCTTTGGTTTTGTTATAGACCCGACAAAGTGCACGAAGAAAAGATTTTTCGTTCTTTTGTCGCTCAAACTTTACAGCCAATCCGCTCAGTATGAATGTTGAGTATAGATAGAGTTTCTGTCCGTTCTCTCCTTCATACAGGTATTTCTTGTCTATGCCGAGTGCCTCCCATACAGCCTTCAAGTCAGGTTTCTCGTCATTGAATGTTTTTTGATAAGCCTTCTTGGTTCTGTTGGTGTAGCGGCGCTTATACCATTCTGAAAGATATACAAGCACTTTCAGTGCGTCGGATTTCTTTCCGTAATCTGGAGAGTAGCGACACAAGTCTTTCTCCAGAGAAACGAACTCGTTCTCTGTTATCTTCATCTCCCAAACGTATGGGCGGTTGGGATTGAATGTCGTTAGTTTCTTTTCAAGACTTTTCTCCATCTTCTTGACTACTCTGTTTGTTTGCAAGATATCTTTCTCTCAGTCCTTTCCAGTCTGACACGTCTTCCTGACGGTGTATCATGGAGTGGCAGTTTGAACACAGAGGAATAAGGTCTTCTATCGGATTCACCTGGCGTTCACCTTGTGATACCGGATGTAGATGATGCACCTCGATGAATGCTTTTCCTAACTCCCCGTATACCTTTTCAAAGTTCAGTCCACATACTTGGCATACATAGCCATAATGGGCAATGCACTCCCTGCGGTTGCTACGGTCACGCTCATATCGGGTCACTGTCGCCTCATGCTTGGCACCTTCCAGTTTGTCATATTCGCCAGGTTCTGGAATTGCAGGCTTGGAGGGGACAGACACTTTCTTCTGCAGCTTTTTTCTCTGCTTCTGTTGCTTTTCAGACAGTGGGTGATGTTTGGAATCCACAAAACCAAGATAGAACTGAAGCATCTCTCGAAGCTTTCCGCCTGATGCAACATTCATGTCACCAAGTCGTTGATTGGGAAGAAGGTCATTGAGTAGTTCTCCTATTGATTTTTTGTCCAAATACTCATAAACTTCTTCATGGCTGATGTTGCAATTAGCTTGCATCAAGACAAACAATTCTGTCTCGGTGTAGACGACAGCGTCGTGTATCACCTGTTCATCTGCACACCGATACATAGAAGTCTTGCGAAGGTATTCTATGTATTGCTCTTGATAGAATTGTTTGTCTTTTGCGTCCATCATCTATGATATTTTATTATAAATATAACCGACACCTTTTATGCAAATAAATGGCTCTACCATATCCTCCTTTTCCCATATACAGGAAACCCGAAAGAAGGAGTTATGGAGTTTATTTAAGAGCCAATATATTGTGCATATTTAGAATGGCTTAATCATAGTTTCTATTGTGTTTATTTCGTCCTTTGTCAAATCATATTTTTCATACAACTCATTATCTGTCCAAGCTCGTGAAAAATCTTGGTTAGGCACAAAGACAAATACATCTTTTGTCATGTTTATAGATGACATCGCTTGCAAAAGTAAGAATCTAAAGAATTTTGTTGCACAATAGCTCATGCAATTTGCTATAACGTTCTTGTCCGTTGATTCTGCCAAAATAAGATATGACTCAGTGCAAGCTGTACAAGGCTCAATAATTTCCGTTCTGGACAGCACCTTATACCTACCCGATTTGTCGGGCTCTCCGGCATGCTCTGCTAGCAATTTACTGGTCATTATTTTGTAAGAATCAATATATTCACGTCCTTCTGGAACGTCATTTCTATCACGATAGAATAATCCATCACTTGTATACAAACCAATTGCGCCAGAATAGTTGTTTGTTTTTCCTCGCTCGTATGAACGTAACCC
>CAVCAW010000193.1:0-2124 GCA_963600315.1 Bacteroidaceae bacterium
ACCTTGGGAAATGCAAGCCGAACAAGGACTTCGGAAAAGGATTCTATCTGACAGACATAAGGAAGCAGGCACAAGATATGGCTGTCAGACGATGTGATTTAGAAAAATGCGGATCCCCTATCGTGCAAGAGTATGAGTTCGATAAATCTCTTTTGACTGCGGGTGAACAGAAAGTAAAACGCTTTGACGAGGCAAGCGGTGAATGGGCTGAATTCATCTTCGCCAACAGGAAGTCCAAAGGCAAAAGCATCCATGACTACGACATTGTTATAGGTCCGATAGCCGACGATGGAGTGGTTTTCCAATTGAACCTCTATCAGCAGCACTTTATTACCCTTGAGCAACTGATTCAAGGTCTGAGATACAGACGGCTGAACAGACAATACTACTTCGGAACACCATTGGCAATATCAAAACTGAAACGAGTATGAAACTGAAGAAATCACAGATACAGTTTATCATCAACTGCGACGTTGAGGAGATGGTGAATGAACTCCATACAGAGTATCAACTCCCATTAATAGATGCGTTCGATGCAGTATACAACTCCAAACTGTATCAGAAACTTATTGATACGGATAATGGGCTATACATACAAAGTCCCCTCTACCAACTCTCATATCTTAAGGAAGAATTAGGTCAATACTATTTGCGATTTGCATAACATGTTGTGGTATAATAATATAGATGATGTATTGCAAGCATAAAGTCACGTTGCAACAACAAAAGGCAAAGACATTTTTTTTGTTTCTCATGGATGCTTATCTTTTCCATTCGTGGACTTTGATAGATGTACAGGCATAGTATCCTTTGTTACTCGATTGGTGAAGTTGGAGTGATAAAAGGCAATAATAGAATCGTTGTCAGATATGGCTATGGAGAATTTACGGATAAAATAAATATTCTCCGTAACTTTTTACATACAATCTTCGTTCATCTCAATCTTTAGTTGTACCTTTGCGTTCGAAAAGGAGTATGTTTATGACAGGAATAATAGGTACACTTGAGCGACAGGGCGGTTACATTACCGCAGGGGAGACGCGAAGTCGTGGTGAATATGAACAACTGCGACGGGCAACTGCCGACGGAACGTTGATGCGTATCCGTTCGGGGGTCTACGTGCAAACTGATGCGTTGGCCAACAATATGGTGGATGTGGAGCGCATCGTTCCGCGCGGTGTGTTGTGCATGTACAGTGCTTTCGCTCATTATGATTTGTCTACGCAGGTGCCAGCTGCGGTATGCGTGGCGATTGATGCAAAGCGAAAGGTGCGGTTGCCAGAGTATCCTGTCATCGACCTTTATTATTGGAAGAAAGAGAACCTTGAGTTTGGCATTATCAAAAAGGATGTGTCAGGTTTCATGCTTTCCATCACCGACCTTGAGCGCACGGTGTGCGACGCGGTGAAGTATCGCAACAAGATTGGGTTGGACGTTTGCGGTGAAGTGATAGACAGTTATCTGAAGCGCCCCGAGCGAAACATTTCGCTTCTCCATGAATATGCGGAGAAGCTAAGAGTGAACAAAATACTGACCATGTATCTGGAGACAAGACTATGACAAAGAATATCGGCAAATCTATCAAGACACGTCTGCTTAACCTCGCACATGATGAGAAGCAGGAATATATGAAGGTGCTGGTGAGATACCTGCACGAGCGGTTGCTCTACAGAATATCAGTCAGCACATATAAAAGTCACTTCCTGCTGAAGGGGAGTTCGCTACTCTTTGCCTTGGACGGTTTCAAGGCTCGTCCTACTATCGACATCGACTTACTTGGCGAACGGATAAGCAACGACCAAGCGAATCTGCGCAAGGCTTTTCGCGAAATCTGCTCAATTGCCTGCGAAGAAGACGGAGTAACCTTTGATGCAGACTCGCTCACATTGGAACAAATTGCCGTGGAGAAGAAATATCCCGGCACATGCGTAAAGATGACAGCCCACTTGGATTCTATCGTACAGCAGATTTCAATAGACATCGGTTTCGGTGACGTGGTAACGCCTTATCCATTGTCGGTTGATTATCCTTTGCTTTTTGAGAATGTGCCGTCTGTAGAGCTTTATGCCTATTCTTTGGAAACATTGATAGCCGAGAAGTTCCACACGATGGTTGACCGTGACG
>CAVCAW010000194.1:0-2106 GCA_963600315.1 Bacteroidaceae bacterium
AGGACGAACCATCAAAAAACAATATATATAAAAAAGAAGTATTACGGATTACTAAAAAAATTGACGACTCCGTAATAAATGATTTATCCGATTCGTCGTGGAAGGGGTTTGCTGATATATTATTTATATTATAATCTTTGCCGTTAATGTTCGTTGTTGTTTTTGATTTTTTAAAAGGATAGCTATCTGTGGATGAAAAGCCTATCCAACACCACCCACCTCTATCATAAAAGTACAACTTTTTCTCACTATCACACAAAACGTTGACGGCATCAGTCACTTGTCCTACTGTTATCGTGTCAGGCTTAAACGAATTCAACCTTATTGTTTTTATGGACGAACCACCACTATTCTCATTATACCAATCTTTGAACTTATTATGTTTGAAACTCGTATCCGATATGCTCCATGAATATTGTGGGTATTGACCGTTGAACGCACTTTTTAGTTGATCCGCGTTGTATTCTGAGGTTATTCTATTGTAGAACGTCGTGAGGTAGTGTTCTTCATCATTCTCATCAACCTCATATACCTTGTATGGTACACGACCATTATCATAGAATGTGTCAAGATCTTCTATCTTTATTCTGACATACGGATTTAGACCCGACTCTATTTCTGTGCCAGATTCTGTATATTGAGCTATTTCTATTTGTGGTGCACGAGGGGCAATCTCAAACTCTTTTGTGTCAAAGGAAACAGCTGAACTATCATTCTCACCTCCACGCTCTTGCAACTGTAAATACCACGGTTTTAATTCATTGCATTTTTCACGCAAATATGTTGAGAGGAATTCATTGTTCGTGAAAGTTAATTTGTATGTATTAGGTGTTGACGTCACATCAAAACTTCGAATATTGCCAACAATACTATTCCCAGATATACCATCTATATGCATTATAGCCCACTTGAATTTCTCTTGAGGATATGCACCTAATTTTTCCGACGTTACAATCAACTCGACATCGTCTGAGCAGGCAGTTCTACGAACTGTTTGTATCTCAAAATCAGGCCCTTTATGGATAAAGGTACATAGTATGACGTTGCTATCAGACCACGAACCATCTATCAGTTTCTTCGTAATCTTGATTGAGATCTTCCTACCACTCCAATCAAATTCGTCCTCGACTCTCGCAATTGAACAAATTTCATTATATGAAAGCGTTAACGCTTGCTTAGGGCTAAACGTCCTCTTGTCAGTGCGCCAACAAGTATTGTCCTCACATGTCAATTTGACGGACAGATAAAACTCCGTGGTTGCAGCTACATAGAAGTCATTAAGGCTAAGCTCACATTTTGCGCTGTCGTCAATGGAAAGCGAACTGTTATCTTTTGTGCTAATGATTTCTACTGGGTTGTCGACAATGACATTGGTATATACGTCATAGCCTTCATTCTTTGTGCCGATACAATGGCTCTTCCGCTCGTATTGATTAGAACGATTGCGACCTATTTTAAGCGACTCAATATCGTAGTCACACACATTGTCGTCAATATGGTTGGCGCATTGAGTGACATGCAAACCCAGTTTTTCTGTCTTGCCTTCATTCAAAAAGACATCCCCCGCATCCGAGACAAACATCTGGTCGACAGCAATGGTGTCTCTTGATTTGTCAGAAGTCAACAAGACTGTGTCTTTATTTATAGTGCTAATAGTACACCTGCCAAATGTGGGAGTCCTATCCAGGTGGCAATGAGTCCAGCCATGAAAATACTGGTCAACAACAATAACGCCTCTATTTCGCCGATTGTTTTGCGCATATAGACACATTGCGCATATTAACAACAAGAATACTGTTGCAAATAACCTTTTCATGGCTGGACTCATTTGTTCTACTAATCTTTTACTAATCTTATAGATACACTTGGATTAAGAGTATAATACGAATATCCACGACAAATGCCAGTAGAATAAGCCCAAATCTCGCGGAAGTAGTAAGTATAACTATCACGCCTTCCTGCAAAATACAGAGCTGAGATATGATTTGTATTTTGATCTCCCATTGTCATTCCAAATGGCATCGCGTTGAAAGCCGTCCGCTCGCCCGACTGGTTAGTTTCGTTTGTCTTCTTCCACACGCCACATCCACATTGCAAAAACGTTCC
>CAVCAW010000195.1:0-2022 GCA_963600315.1 Bacteroidaceae bacterium
GATCCAACCTGCATGTTTTTACTCAGAGCTTTTAGATACTACGATACATGATACCGCAGCACTCCTCGGTGCACTTTGGACAGCCGCTCATTTCTACAACCTTAGAAGAAGCAGATACTTTCAAATCCATTTTCATAATTGTAAATGTTTTGAATGTTATAGTGATGTTTCTTGGGGAACCACATTTACCCACCTATCTTCAATTTCGTGTCGCTATAGTCTTGCGACATTTCTCTTTTTATCTTGACAGGAACATAGTCGGGCAATTCGGCCAATCGTTCCCTCAACGATTTGCCGTTCAAAGGGTCATAACCTTTCATCATCTTATGAGCCAACTCATATCGCGCCTTCGCCATATAACAGTTGGTTTCAGCGGCCTTCAAAGGTGTACCATGCTCCATGAAATTATTGCCAGGGCATAGATTACAGTAATCACAGTATTCGTAACGGCCACATTCTTCATAGTCTACCAATTTCAAGTTGCGCCAATATTTGAGTCCTTCATCGTTTACGTTAATCTCTGCAATACTCTGCTTCTTGAGATTACCGAAAACAGTATGGAATGCACAACAAGGAATAACATTGCCTTCCGGTGTGATGCAGAAAGAATTGTATCCTGCTCCACAAGGATTGTCATCCATACGTCGCTGTTGACCGCCGAAGTTGGGTGCTTCCTTCCCTACATACAAGGGGACATTATCATCACGCAACACTATCTCCAGTTGCTCAGGAGTCATGCGCAGATATTTCGTGACACATTTATCGCCCTCGATAGAATCTGTCAGACTAATTTCAAACTGTGGGCCTGCGCCCAACTCTTGGGCAATATCAGCCACCATGTAATAGGACTTCACATTCGGACGCATTACACAGCATTTCAAGTTCATAGGTGTGGCTAGTTCAGACAATTCTTTCACCACCGCCATCGAACGGTTCCATGAACCTGGAATTCGTGTAATGTAATCATGCACATCAGGAAGTCCACTGTAGATAGACACACCTACAAGTCGTGGATAATAATCTGCCAAACGCTTCACGTCATGTGTGATGCGCTGTCCATTGGTAAAAATATCGAATACTATACCTTTGTTATATAGGTAGTCTATCAGTTCCCATGCAAAAGGTTTGGAGAAGGGATCGCCACCAGTCAGACAAACTTTTATGAGTCCTTGCTCATAAAGTTCATCTATCACTCTCTTGTAATCATCAAGTGTCATCTCTTCTCTGTCGCCACGACCACTTTTCTCATCATCATTGCGAGTGGCACCCTCATTGTAGCAATGGATACACTTCTCGCTACAATTGTAAGTGAGTTCGAACATCACACTTGTAATGCCACCGACCTTTTCCGTATAAAGCATCTCGGCATTGGAAATGGCATAAGGAAGTTTCTCTTGGGTAGTACGCTCTACAGGAGTCTGACCTTGCTGGCGATTATACTCGCTTACCCTTTTGCGATAATCAGCAACAATTTCATCTGATGGGAAAACGGAAGAAACAATGCCAAGCTGTTCTAGCTGCTGGAAGAACGGAATCAGACTCTCCATTGCGATATTCAACCTGGTTGCCAGTTCTTCAAGAACGAATTCACCATTGCGAGGGTGAGACAAAATCTCACCAATTACCATAGCAGAGAAACTTTCGAAATAGTAGCTCATGCCAGCAATAAGGTTATAATAGATTGCGACCTGGGCTTTATCGTCATATCTGCCAGCCGTCCATATTGGACGAAAGTAGTGTTTATCTGTAGCCATATTGAAATTCTTTTATGCCAATAAACAAAGCGTTCGCAACGCTTTAACATTTGGTTATAGTTATAAGCCTGACAGACGGCACAGCGTGAGTGCAGACGTGTCAAATGTATCAAAAAAAAAAATTGCAAAGAAAATGGATAGAAAATGCAAATTAGGTACAAAATTCTTTCGCTTTTCAGATTTTACCATCACGGTATGCGAATTAAAGGAGGAGAATACTGGGTAGACCCCATCATAGATACATTAAAAGAATATCAGAGCCTTCAGA
>CAVCAW010000196.1:0-2003 GCA_963600315.1 Bacteroidaceae bacterium
ATTCTGAAGCATGCAACTCCATGGGCTGATGCTGGCTACGTACAAGCAGAAGAACAGTTCCAGGTGAAAACCGCACAAAAACCAGCTTTGCGTGCAGACAACCAAAACACTGCGTCTCTCAAGACCACAGAGACTGATGGAATACTCGCTATTGTTGGACAAACATTCCATGTAGACTTCAACCTAGACGATGGTTCTATTGACAAGCTCATCTATGAAGGTACGAATGTGATTACCCCTGGACAAGGACCGCGCCTCAATGCCTACAGAGCTTTTGCCAACAATGACAACTGGACCTATAACAATTGGTTCAGAAACGGTCTTCACAACCTAAAGCACAAAGTAACAGACTACAAAAAAGTAATTAACGACAACGGTTCGGTTACCCTAGTGTTCACAGTGTTTAGTCAGGCACCTAACGGAGCTCACCAAGAGGGCGGCACCGATATGAATTCTCATGGCATATATTTCAGCCGGATAGTTGAAGACACAGACAAACAATTCGGAAAAGACGATTTCCATTTTGTCACCAAACAGATTTACACTATACACCTTGACGGTTCAATAGAACTGCAAGCCAACATAACGTCAAACAACAGCAATCTTGTGCTGCCACGACTAGGCTATCAAATGCAGATACCCAACAATCTGAGCCAGTTTGAATACTATGGTCGTGGTCCTATCGGCAACTACAACGACCGTCGCACAGGTGCATTCGTTGAGCGTTTCAGCAGCACGGTGACACAGCAAGTTGAGAATTTCCCGAAACCTCAGGAAATGGCCAACCACGAAGACACACGGTGGTGCTCTCTTACAAACGCACAAGGTGATGGTGTAATCTTCATTTCAAATGATCACATGAGCGTACAAGCCCTGCCCTACTCAGCAACCCAACTGACGACAGCTGCCCACATGTACGAACTTAAGCCCAGTGGGCAAACCTTCCTGAATCTTGACCTCGGCGTAACAGGTCTCGGCGGCACGAGTTGCGGTCAAGCCCCTCCGCTCGAATACGACAGAATTATGGCAAAGCCAAGCCTTTTCGGTTTTATCATCAGACCACTCAAAGCCAGCGATAACCGCACGCTGGTGTCCAACGTACAGCCTGTCACAGCAGCTCCGGTCTTGATTGAACGCGATAACCTCGGAGTCATTAACATTAATTCGTCAACGCGAGATAATGATATACTCTATACAATAAACGGAGGCGAGGAGAAGAAATATACAGAACCATTTTCTTTCAAAGAGGGTGGCACAATAACGGCATGGTCTGCAGGCAACAACGTAGCTAGTGTAAGTGTAACTTTCGAAAAAATTGCAACCATTCCAGTCAAAGTAATATTCTGCAGCAGCGAAGAAAATAAAGCAGAGGATACACCTGCAACAAACCTGATTGACGGCAACCTCGGAACTATTTGGCACACCATGTATTCTGTAACCATGGCAAACTATCCACACTGGATAGATTTTGACTGCTATGAAACAAAACTTCTGACAGGTTTCACATACACGCCTCGTCAAGACAGTCCCAACGGCAATATACGCGACTACGAAATCTACGTTAGCCAAGATGGCAAGAACTGGGAAGAGCCAATATGTCGTGGTACTTTTGCTAACAACCGTCAGAAGAAAAAGGTAGAGTTCACCACACCAGTAAAAGCACGTTACCTACGTTTCAAAGCATTGGCTAGCCAAGACGGTCAAGACTATGCATCGGGAGCAGAGTTTAGTATTTTGGCAGAGTAAGAAACATATTTAATTTTAGGAAACGACATGAGAAGGTTTTATATATATAACGGCTGTAGGATTGCTAATATTGTCATCATGCGGCACCGTTGATAAAAGCAAAAAATCAGCAGTTGAGAATGACACAACTGCGACAGACAGTATTGATGCCACGGAGTTGAAGGACTCGATTAAACAAGATACCAATAGCCTAATATTTTGGTCCAACGATACCGCTTACGCCACGAATCCTAGTCTAATGGTACTATTAGATACAC